>NZ_JBYSWB010000019.1:0-128270 GCF_058986725.1 Pseudomonas sp. GW821-FHT01A09 | reverse complement strand
TGACCACACCAGTACGCAGCCCGCAAAGCAACGGCATGGCAGAGAGCTTCGTGAAAACGATCAAGCGAGATTACGTGGCGCACATGCCCAAGCCGGATCGAGAAACAGCGCTGCGCAATCTGACGATTGCCTTCGAACATTACAACGAGCAGCATCCGCACAGCGCTTTGAAATACCGGTCGCCAAGAGAATTTAGGCGCTTGGCAGCAGCATCAATTTAACGGGGAGTTGGTGTCCGGTTTGGTAGGGGCAAGTCCACTCCTGCCACTCGTCACCCCCTCGATTATTACCATCCCCACAACAGTCTTTCACATCCTCACAAACGACAATTTGTCGCAGCTACGCCCTTTTTTTGCTATCGTTACGAAACTAACTAACTGGTTAATACTTTGTTCGGCGTCTGTCTAGCCCAGCGTTTGCGGCCCTCAAAGCCCGCAACCCGGCACTGGCGACCGTCCGAAACCCCTTCGACAACCCCTCCCTGCAAGGGATAAAGGCCGTTGTCTGCACTACCCTAAAACATCCCCCACCCACGTTCATGCGTCAGTAGGATCATGCAACATGACTAAGTCTCAAACCACGGCAACCGCCGCACGCTGGCCTCTGTGGCTCGCCGCGCTCGGCATGCTGGTATTTGGCCTCCCGTTCGCGGGTCTCGGTGGCTACCTCGCCTCTCTGGGCGGTAGCTGGTACTTCTTGCTGGCCGGCCTCGGCATGATCGTTTCGGCCGTGTTGTACGCCCGCAAACGTCTGCTGGGCGCCTGGCTGTTCGCTGCGGTCATGGTGCTGTCGGTGATCTGGGCGCTGGTCGATGCCGGCCTGGTGTTCTGGCCGCAGATCTCGCGCCTGTTCGCCCTGGGCGTGCTCAGCCTGGTCGTCGCGCTGACCTACCCGACCCTGCGCAAGGCCAATGGCCTGCCCGGCGGTCGCGGTGGTTACACGCTGGCAGGCCTGCTGGCGATCGCCGTGATCGCCGGTGGCTACGGCATGTTCATCCCGCACGACTCGGTGTCGCCGAACGGCGAGCTGCCGGGCCTGACCAAGGTCGACCCTGCCCACGCGCAGAAGAACTGGGAACACTACGGTAACGATGAGGGTGGCAGCCGCTTCGCTGCGCTGGACCAGATCAACCGCAGCAACGTCGCCAAACTGGTGCCGGCCTGGACCTTCCATACCGGTGACGTCGCGATCAGCAACGGCAACGGTGCCGAAGACCAGATGACCCCGCTGCAGGTTGGCGACAAGGTGTTTATCTGCACCCCGCACAACAACATCATCGCGCTGGACGCCGACACCGGCAAACAGCTATGGCAGCACAAGACCGACGCCAAATCCGCCGTATGGCAGCGCTGCCGTGGCCTGGCGTACTTCGACGCCAGCGCCGCCGTTGCCGCACCAACCGACGGCAGCGTGCCTGCCGTGCCGGTTGCCGTGCCAGCCGGTGCCAACTGCACCCGTCGCCTGCTGACCAACACCATCGACGCGCGCCTGATCGCTGTCGACGCCGACACCGGCGAGCTGTGCCAGGGCTTCGGCAACAACGGCGAAGTCGACCTGAAAGCCGGCCTGGGCAACGTGCCTGACTCCTACTACCAGCTGTCCTCGGCGCCGCTGATGGCCGGTACCACCGTCGTAGTCGGCGGCCGCGTCGCCGACAACGTGCAGACCGACATGCCTGGCGGCGTGATCCGTGGTTTCGACGTGGTCACTGGTGCGATGCGCTGGGCCTTCGACCCGGGCAACCCTGCCGACAAGCAAGCCCCTGCCGACGGCAAGACCTACGTGCGCAGCACCCCGAACAGCTGGGCGCCGATGTCCTACGACCCGCTGATGAACACCGTGTTCCTGCCGATGGGCAGCTCGTCGACCGACATCTATGGTGTCGAGCGGACCGATCTGAACCACAAATACGGTGCCTCGGTCGTCGCACTGAACGCCACTACCGGTGACGAGAAGTGGGTCTATCAGACCGTGCACAACGACCTGTGGGACTTCGACCTGCCGATGCAGCCGACCCTCACCGACTTCGCCAAGCCTGACGGCACCAAGGTTCCGGCCGTGGTGATCGGCACCAAGGCCGGCCAGATCTACGTGCTCGATCGCAAGACCGGTCAGCCGTTGACCAAGGTCGAAGAAGTCCCGGTCAAAAAATCCGACATCCCGGGCGAACCCTACTCGCCGACCCAGCCGAAATCGGTCGGCATGCCGCAGATCGGCGCGCAGACCCTGACCGAATCGGACATGTGGGGTGCCACGCCGTTCGACCAGATGCTGTGCCGTATCTCGTTCAAGCAAATGCGCTACGACGGCCTGTACACCGCGCCGGGTACCGACGTTTCGCTGAGCTTCCCTGGTTCGCTGGGCGGCATGAACTGGGGCAGCCTGTCGGTTGACCCGGTACACGGCTTCATCTTCGTCAACGACATGCGTCTGGGCCTGTGGAGCCAGATGGTGCCGCAGCAGAAAGACGCCAAGGCCTCTTCGGGTGGCGAAGCGATCAACACCGGCATGGGCGCTGTACCGCTCAAGGGCACTCCATACGCCGTCAACAAGAACCGCTTCTTGTCGGTGGCCGGCATCCCTTGCCAGGCGCCGCCGTTCGGTACCCTCAGCGCGATCGACATGAAGACCCAGAAGATCGCCTGGCAAGTACCGGTCGGTACCGTGCAGGACACCGGCCCGATGGGCATCAAGATGGGCCTGCAACTGCCGATTGGCATGCCGACCCTAGGTGGCACCCTGTCGACTCAAGGTGGCCTGGTGTTCATCGCCGGTACTCAGGACTACTACCTGCGCGCCTTCAACACCGCCAACGGTGAAGAAGCCTGGAAAGCCCGCCTGCCCGTCGGCAGCCAAGGCGGCCCGATGACCTTCGTTTCGCCCAAGACCGGCAAGCAATACGTGGTCATCACCGCCGGCGGTGCGCGTCAGTCGCCTGATCGTGGTGACTATGTGATCGCTTACGCGTTGCCTGACAGTAAGTAAGTAGAGCGCGGTACTGAAAACCCGCTGTCGCCTGGAAGGGTGGCAGCGGGTTTTTTAGATAGGGTTATCTCGGTCATTTTCTTGACCTGTCTGCAAGCAAGTCACTTGAGTGCCTTTTTGCACATTTCCGGTTCTGGCGCAAGCTATTAGAACTATGAGTTGTTAAAGGTAACGCGCTGAAGCAGAGTAAAGGACGACATATTAGGATTGGTACCATGGCCGCTCTCAACAGGAATGTTCTGTTTGCCACAAACCGGGTTCAATCGGTTTTACGATCAACGGTATCTGGATCGTTACGGCTGAGCAGTTATACGCCTTTTGGTTGGCGGCTAGAGGAACAGGGTCAACATGCGAGGCCAGCGTTCAATGGCGAAATACAGGAGCGCCCGGCAGCAGGCTACCTCTTGGGTAATGGTTATCGCTTGTTCAACCCAACATTTATGCGTTTTCAGAGCCCTGATGACCTGAGTCCATTTGGACGCGGTGGGCTCAACACTTACGCTTATTGCAGCGGCGATCCGATCAACCGAAGAGATGATGATGGGCATATCTGGCGATCTCTAAAAAAAATTCTCGGCAGGAGCGGTGCGAACGTTACAAGCCCTGATGGCGTGCAGAAAATCCCTTTGAGAAAAATTTCCCATCCGATAGAGATGCTTAATCTAAAGCTGATTGCGCCTCGAATTTTTACATTTGAGACGCCCGAGGGGGCGGGGAAGAGGCTCACAATCTATGGACATGGCAGCAAAAAATTGCCGCAGCATATTATCTATCAAGGAAAGGAGGCGGTGAATATCGATTTCCTTTACAAAAGGCTTTTAAGACAAGAAGTGGATTTTCGTCAGTATCTGTCGGTGGATTTTATGGTTTGCTATGCTGCCAAAGGCGGGTTGGAATCAAGCGTTGCACGGTTCGCCCAGCTATCTAATCTGGATGTCACTGGCCCAAAAGGAGGGGTGGCTATTTATGTAAATAAAACGTTAGCGGATGATGATCTTCTTCGTGATTTTACATCTGTATTTCCAGACTCGGCTCCATATCCACGGGTTTTGCAAAAGTACGAGAAATTAAAAGGTTCGATAGTGCTGCGCAGATTCAAATATGCTTATAATCCTAAGACTTATGGAATAAGACGAGGCTGACCGCAAGGTGCGTGCTATACATGTATTTGCTAATCAGCAGAAGCGTTACAGTAGGGATGCTTTTCTGGAGAGGTAGGCATGGGGTGAGCAGCGCTGATCTGAGCCCTTCACATAATTTTCTACACATCTGCAACATAATCAGCCTTTCACCCTCCAACAGGGCGAATTCGACTTTTTGCTGCAAGAGGCTGCCTTCCATGAATACCCCACGCTCCCTGACCCTCGCCGCGCTGCTCGCCCTGGCGTCCAGTTCGGCCTTCGCCTTCAACCTCAACGATGCCGTCAACGCCGCTTCGACCATTCAGGGCAGCAACAAAAGTGACGGCGCGGCGGTGGCGGCGGCGCCGCAGGCGGCGGGCCTGCTGAACACCCTGGGTACCCAGCTCAACGTCACCCCGCAGCAAGCGGTAGGCGGCACTGGCGCCATGCTCGGGCTGGCCAAGAACAAACTCAGCAGCGGCGATTATTCGCAGTTGACCAAGCAGGTGCCAGGGCTGGACTCGCTGTCAGGTGCAAACGCCCTGGGTGGCCTGAACGGCCTGGGTGGGCTGCTCGGCTCGGGCGGCAGCAGCAGCGCCGCCGGCCTGGGCAGTGCGCTCGATAATGTGAAGTCCACGGCCGACATGAACAACGCCTTCAGCAAACTCGGCATGGACAGCGGCATGGTCGGCCAGTTTGCCCCGGTGATCCTTCAGTACCTGGGGCAGCAGGGCGTAGGCGGCTCGGTGTTGCAAAGCCTGGGCAGCATCTGGGGCACCGGGAAGTAATCCCGGCTGTAGCGGTAGAGTCGTCATCGTTGCGGGCTGCTCTTACCGTTCGACGGCATTCGCACTACGTAAATTTTTTGCAGAACCGTCAGTTGTGTTGCGCCCCCTTCGGTTTTGAAGGGGAGTCGCGGGACTGACCATGTATCAATCACCGGTTTCGCTTTGCTTTCGAGCCCGACTGTCGGAGCCGTGGTCACGAACTTCGCCTGCGTACGCAGAACGGGGGTGGGCACACCCTGAAGACTGACTCGCGGGTTTATTCCTAGAGTTTTCGGATCGACTCCGGCGTTGAAGGCAAACCAGTCGCCCACGGATACGCCTGTCTGATGTTGATAAAGAAAGGTGCCGGGCGGAAGAGTCACTGGGTTGACCGGATGGTTGAAATCGATTCCCTGCATGAAGCTTTGTGCTTTCATTGGCGGGACGCCGCCGGCGTCAAAGAATTTTTTCGCTACCTTCTGCCTCATGTTGATATATGCCGACGCGGGTGTCTGGATAACGCGGGATTTGTTAATGCTGGTCACTATGTTGAAAGGTGAACCTTTAAATGTAGATGCACGCTTGAGTAACGCTCGCATTATATGCCCGTCAGGATCAGTGCGATTGATAGGGTCACCTGCACAATACGCATAGGCGTTGATCCCGCCTTCGCCAAACGGACTCAGTGTGTCCGGCCTGTTGAAGCGCTGTAGTAATGGACTGAATTCCCTGAACCCGTTACCGAGCAGGTAGTTCGAGGTTGGCCACTCTCGCCATTGCCCGTTGAAACCAGTTGTGCCCTGATCGGTCCCACTTACGCTATGGCCGAATGGCCCATAGGTAACGGGTTGTAGATGCCCGGGTTTTGCAGTACCCACTACCGAGCTGTTTCTATCGATGGCGAGCAGCATCGAACGCGTGATATGTCTGGCCATGTGAGCAATCCCTATTGTGAGCAATCCCTATTGATAGGTATTTGCTCATCATCCGGAATTGTTTGTGTGGTCGGCACTACAAGAATTGCTAGTTGACAGGTCAGTCGGCAGCCAGCCGCTATGACAATGCACAGCGGCCCGGCGCGTGCTTTATTGCGCGCTGAGGTCTTGGATCCGCCGATCCTTCTCCCCCCACAGCCCATTCACCCAGCCCTGCACCTTCGCGCGAAACACCGGGTCGCTCTCATAACACCCATCGACCACCTCCCGCTCGATCGGCAGCGCGCGGATATCCACGATCACCTTGTTCACCGAGCCGCACAGCAAGTCCCAGAACCCCGGAATGCGCCCATCGGGATACACCACGGTCACGTCCAGCACTGTGTCGAGCTGTTCCCCCATCGCCGCCAGCACGAAGGCCACGCCGCCGGCCTTGGGCTTGAGCAAGTGCCGATATGGCGATTGCTGCTGGTCATGTTTGGCCTGGGTGAAGCGCGTGCCTTCGAGGTAGTTGACGATGGTCACTGGCTGGCGCTTGAACAGTGCGCAGGCGGCCTTGGTTATCTTCAGATCCTCGCCCTTGAGTTGCGGATGCTTGTCGAGGAAGGCCTTGCTGTAGCGCTTCATGAAGGGGTAATCCAGCGCCCACCAGGCCAGGCCCAGGAAGGGCACCCAGATCAGCTCTTTTTTCAGGAAGAACTTGAAGAACGGCGTGCGGCGGTTGAAGGCCTGGATCAGCGCGGGGATATCGACCCACGACTGGTGGTTGCTGACCACCAGATAGGAGCGGTCGAGGCGCAGGCACTCGGCGCCGCGGATGTCCCACTGGGTGGGGATGCACAGGGCGAAGATCAGTTTGTCGACTTCGGCCCAGGTCTCGGCGACCCACATCACCGCCCGCGACGCATGGTCGCGCCAGCGGCCGCGCAAGGCGAGTTTGATCAGGGCGAAGATCAGCAGCGGGACAATCCAGAACAGCGTATTGAGGAGTAACAGCAGGCTGGCAGCCAGGCCAGTGAGCACGCGACGCATGGCAAACTCGTGGGTCATTGTTTTGGCCGGCAATGATAAGCAGGTCAGGGCCTTACGCCAATTCACCCGGTCGGCTTTGCCTAACTAAATTTTTACTTTTTATTGAAACGGCCACGGGCCATGCTTGCCGGAACCGCGAACCTTTCGCTGATTGGTTGTCTCAGCTGTTACTGCGTGCTGGCCAGGCCTGGATGGCGGCGCGCGCCTATCGAGGAAATCCTTACGTGAAATCGGTTTTTTTCCTGCTGTCGCTGTTGGCGTTGCCGGTCCTGGCCCAGGCTGCCGAAGACCCAGTGCTGTACGGCCGTTACGAATACATCAAATTGCCGGAAATAGGCGAGACCCTCAAGGCCAAGATGGACACCGGCGCGCTGACCTCGTCATTGTCGGCCAAGCGCATCCAGCGCTTCGAGCGTGACGGCGAACAATGGGTAAGTTTCCAGCTGAGCGGTGACAAGGACGACGGCAAGGTGTACGAGCACCGGTTGGCGCGTATCGCCAAGGTCAAGAGCCGTATCGAGGATGACGATGCCCGGGAGGCGGCCGACGCGGCCGAGCGCCCGGTGATCGAGCTGAGCATGTGCATTGGCGAGGACAAGCAGACCGTCGAAGTCAGTCTGACCGACCGCAGCAACTTCACCTACCCGCTGTTGATCGGGGTCAAGGGGATGCGCGACTTCAACGCCGCGATCAACCCGATGCGGCGCTTCACGGCCGGGCAGCCGGACTGTTCCTGACGGCCGCTGCGCCGCTGACCGCTTCCCCTGCAGTTGACCAGCAGTACCGGCCTCTTCGCGGGCAAGCCTTGATCCCACAGTGCAAGATGTTGCAGAGCCGTACGCCTGTAGGAGCAAGGCTTGCCCGCGAAGAGGCCGGTCGCCTGGATGCAATTTCCACAGGTGGTCGGCTACCCGGCGCAAAGCTGCTCGGCATCGGCCGCCTAGTGTTTGTGCGGCGGCATCTGGTCGCGCCGCGCCAATAGCCCGCGCAGCCCCAGCCACGCCGGCAGCCCCAGGCCCACCCAGCTCAGCGTGTCCCACAGGCCATCGCCCAGCAGCGCCGCGAACAGCCCAGCGCCGCTCAGCAGCGCAATCGATACCGGTATCTTGAACACCGGCCAGATCCGCGGCTTGCGCTTGCTCATGGCGTCACCTCGGCCTGCGCCGCGGCCCGGCGGCGCACCCACCACAGGTACACACCGCTGCCGAGGATGACGATCGTCAGGCCATCCAGCAGCGCCCACAGCACCTGCATCGGCAGTCCGCCGTAGTCGCCGAAATGCAGCGGTTGCGACAGGCCCATGGCGTCCATGTACCAAGGCCGCTCGGCCACCGCAGTGACCTGCAGGGTGCGCGCGTCGATCAGCACCGGCGTGAGCAGGTGCGAGGTCAAATGCGTGGCGCCTTTGAGGAACACCGCGTAGTGATGGGCGCTGGAAAACCGCGTACCGGGGAAGGCGATGAAGTCGGCGGTCATGCCCGGCGCGGCCTGTTCGGCGATGTCCAGTAGCCGGGTGGCGGGAGCGCGCTGCTCCAGTGGCGGCGCATCGCGGTAGGGCGCGACCATGGCGCTGAGGCTGTCGTTGCGCCAGGCGGCGATCAGCAGGTCCGCGCAGGCGCTCACCACCCCGGTCACGCCCACCACCAGCGCCCAGGTCAGGGTGACGATGCCCAGCAGGTTGTGCAGGTCGAGCCAGCGCACCCGGCGCGACTTGTGCTGGCGCACGGTGGCGAATTCCAGACGGCGCATGAAGGGCGCATAGAGCACCACCCCGGAGACGATCGCCAGCACGAACAGCACGCCCATGAACGCCAGCAGCAACTTGCCCGGCAGCCCTGCGTACATGTCCACGTGCAGGCGCAGCATGACCATCATGAAGCCGCCGTTGGCCGAGGGCATCTCCAGCGCCTGCCCGGTGCGCGCATCGAGCATGAAGGTGTGGGACGCATTGGGCTCGGTATCGGCCGTGGCGGCCATGATCGCGAACACGCCCTCGGGGGCGTCCTCATCCCAGCCGAAATATTGCACCACCTCGCCAGGGCGATGACGCTCGGCGGCTTCGACCAGTTGCTGCAGGTCCAGGTGCGGGGTGCCTGCGGGCAGCTCGGCGAAGGTCGGCTCGTTGCCCAGCAGGTGGTCGATCTGATGATGGAATATCAACGGCAGACCGGTGAGCGCCAGCAGCAGAAGGAAGAGGGTGCAGATCAGGCTGGACCAGGTGTGGATGAAGGACCAGCGACGAATTGTTTTACTTTTCATTTCACGGATGTCCAGAAAGACAAAAGCCGCCCCGGAGGGCGGCTGGTGTGAGGCGTCAGGCCGTTACCACTTGTAGGTGGCGCTTGCGACGACGCTGCGCTGGTCGCCGTAGTAGCAATAGTAGCCATCGCAGGTGGAGATGTAGTCCTTGTTGAAGACGTTCTTCGCGGTCAGGCCCAGGGAGGCGCCTTTGAGTGAGCCGGACAGCGCGCCCAGATCATAGTGCGCCGAGGCGTCGAATACCGTGTAGGCGTCGGCCTTGCCCAACCAGGTGTTGGCCTGGTCGCCATAGGTGTTGCCGGTATAGCGGGCGCCGGCGCCGATGCCGAAGCCGTTGAGTACGCCGTTGTGCCAGGTGTAGTCGCCCCATACGGAGGCTTGCTGGTTAGGCATCAAAGTCAGACGATTGCCCTTGTATATGCCGTCTTGCACTTCAGACTTGGCCAAAGTGTAGGATGCGATCACCTTGATGTTGTCGGTCAGGTCGGATATCGCTTCGAGCTCCAGGCCCTTGACCTTCACTTCGCCGGTCTGACCGGTGATCGAGATGCCGCCGACGTTGTCGGTAACGGTCACGTTCTTCTGCGTCAGGTCATACACGGCCGCAGTAAGCAGGGTCTTGGAGCCTGGCGGCTGGTATTTGATGCCCAGTTCCCATTGCTTGCCTTGGGTCGGTTTGAGCGAGTTGGTAGAGGTCACGTCCGCGCCCATGGTGGGTTGGAATGACTCTGCATACGACAGGTAAGGCACAACGCCGGAGTCGAACACGTAGCTGACAGCCGAGTTGAGACTGAAGTTGCTGTCTCGCTCGGTATTGGTGGCGTCGTTGTTGTTGAAAAACTTGGTACCGGTATGTACCCAGTCTTCGCGGCCACCTACCGTAAAGCGCCATTTGTCCAACGCCATCTGGTCCTGCAGGTAGAGACCGGTCTGGGTGGTTTTCTGGTCGTAGTCGTAGAAGGCACCCGAGCGCGACGGACGGGTGATGGTATCGGTGTAGATCGGTTTGACGACGTTGATCGGCGGTACGTTGAAACCGTAGATCGACAGGTAGTTAGTGTTGATACGCTGCAGATCCGCACCGATCAGCACGGTGTGGCTGACGGCGCCGGTGTTGAAGTCAGCCTGGAAGTTGTTGTCCAGAGCGAACTGGCTGATGTCTTCGTCGACATTGGTGCTCAGCCGGCCAACGTTGCCGTCCGCGTCCACGGTATAGCCGGCCAAGCCAGGGATATAGCTGTTGACGGTAATCTGTTGGAAGTCGAGGTCGGACTTGGTATAGCGCAGGTTCTGATGGAACTGCCACACATCATTGAAGCGGTGCTCGAATGAGTAACCCAATGCGTAGTAGGTCCGATCATAGTTATCGTAGTTCGGATCGCCGAGGTTCTTGTGATGGGATATATCACCCAGCGGCGAGCTGATCTTGGTGCCCTGAATCGGCAAGAACTGACTGGTCGCACCGGTATCGTCGCGGGTGAACTGACTGAGGAAAGTCAGCTTGGTGTCCGGGTCGATGTTCCAGGTCAGGCTGGGGGCAATGTTATAGCGCTTGTTGTCGATGTGATCGACCTGAGTGCCGCTGTCGCGGATCACACCGCTGACACCATAAAGAAACGTGCCTGCGTCGTCGATCTTGCCGGTGCTGGCGAAATCGATCTGGCGCCAGTTGTCGCTGCCGTATTCCAGGGAGATTTCATTGCTGGCGACATCGCTTGGACGACGGCTGACCATGTCCAGCAGACCGCCCGGTGGCGTCTGACCGTACAGCGACGAGGCCGGGCCGCGCAGTAGAGCGATGCGGTCGAGATCCCAGGTTTCCATTTTCGGGTTGGCATAGACGCCCTTGGGCAGGGGCAGGCCATCCAGAAACTGAGTCGGCTCGAAGCCGCGCACACGCATCCAGTCGTAACGGGTATCGCTGCCGTAGCTGGCCGAAACGATGCCCGGCATGTATTTCACCGCATCTTCCAACGTCTGCACGCCGCGGTCGCTCATCTGTTGGCGAGTAACCACCGAGATAGAGCGAGGGGTTTCCACCAGTGCGGTATCGGTCTTGGTCCCCGCCGCCGTACGCGTCGCCAGATACCCATCCACTGGCCCCCACGCACTCTCTTCAGCACCCGCCGCATTGATAGTGGTCGATGGCAATGCCAGCGCCCCTTCCGGCGCCGCCACCAGGGTATAAGTCCCGGCGCTGCTCTGCTGCAACTGCAAGCCCGTGCCATTCAACGCCGCCTGCAACGCGCCCACGCCGCTGAACTGCCCGCTGACCGGCGCCGAACTGCGGCCGTTGGCCAGGCTCGGGTCCAGCGCCAGGGTAATACCGGCCTGGCTGGCGATCTGGTTCAGGGTGCTGGCCAAGGGCCCGGCCGGCAGGTTGTAACTGCGTACCGCACCCTGCTCGGCAGCGAAGGCAGCGGTACTGGCCAGCGGCATCGCCATGGCGATGGCAACGGCCAGCAAGCGAGGGCGTAACAGCGCGTTCATAGGGCGGGACATGCAGCGACTCCAGGAAGGAAATAGGCGATTGCTTGTCTGCCGAACGAGATCGGGAAAGTGATAGAGGGGAGGTGAAATAATTTTTTTGGTGGGATGCTCAGGGGTGTTCTTTAGGGCCTCTTCGCGGGCAAGCCCTGCTCCCACAGACGTCGTACACCTGTGGGAGCAAGGCTTGCCTGCGAAGAGGCCAGTGGCATCACCCCTATTCTTCGCGGATCACTGCTTGGCTACTACCGTCACCCACCACGGCGTACGTTGTTCGATCTGCACCGGCAAGGTAGTCGGCAGCGCCTTGAGGGCCAGGTTGGTGTCCTTGAGCGGGAAGCTGCCGGTGATGCGCAGGTCGGCGGCGTCGGGGCTGACGCCCAGGTAGCCGCGGCGGTAGCGGCTCAGTTCGTCGATCAGGTCGGCCAGGCGCACGTTGTCGACCACCAGCATGCCGCGGGTCCAGGCGTCGGTGCCGGGGCGCAGGGCCAGGGTGGCGTCGAGGCCGCTGCGGTGCAGCATGACCTGCTCGCCCTCTTTGACGATGCGTTCGCCGCCAACGGCTTGCGCCTGGGCCGCGACCGCCGATTGCAACACGCCCAGCAGGGTGCCCTGGTCCTCGCGGCGGACCACGAAGCGCGTGCCCAGGGCGCGCATCTGGCCGTCATCGGTGCTGACGATGAAGGGCCGCTGGTCATGATTCTTGTGCCCGGTCTCGACCAGGATTTCCCCTTCGCGCAGCACGATCAGGCGTTGCTCGGCGCTGAAGCGCACGTCGATGGCGCTGTGGGTGTTGAGGCTGATCCGCGTGCCGTCATCGAGTTGCACCATCTTCTGCTCGCCGGTGGCGGTGCGTTGGTCGGCGAGCCAGTAGCCCAGCGCAGCGGTGCGATCGTTGGCGATCAGGGCGACGGCGATCAGCGCGACCACGCCGGCCAGGCCGCCGCCCAGCGAGCGTACGCGCCGGCGGCTGCCCTCGCGCGACTGCAGCAGCGCCTTGCGCGCCGGACCGGTGGCGTTGCTGAAGCGCTGGTCGAGCATGCCCAGTTGCTGCCAGGCGCGAGCGTGTTCCTCATGGGCGGCGAGCCAGCGCGCCAGGGCCTCGCGTTCCGGCGCGCTGAGCGGGCCATCCAGGCGTAGCTGCCAGCTGATGGCGGCGTCCAGCACTTTCGCCGAGACCGGCACGCTGGCGGTGTTCATGTCGGTTGGCCGTAGAGCGCCACGTAGCACTGGCGCATGCCTTGGGCGAGGTACTGACGCACCCGTGGCACCGAGACTCCGAGCTGCTCGGCGATTTCACCGTGGCTCAGGCCGTCGAGGCGGTTGAGCAGAAAGGCACTGCGGGCCTTGCTGGAGAGCTTGCCGAGCAGAGCGTCGATGGCCTTGAGGTCTTCGAGGATCAACTGCTGGTCTTCAGGGGAGGGCTGTTCGGCCTCCGGCAGGCGCATCAGTTCGGCCAGGTAGGTCTGTTCCAGTGCGGCGCGGCGAAAGTGATCGAACAGCAGGCCCTTGGCGACGGCTAACAGGAACGCTCGGGGTTCGCGGGGCGTGTCCAGGCGCTCACGACCTAGCAGACGCACGAAGGTGTCCTGGCTGAGGTCCTCGGCACGCTGCGGGCAGGCGATGCTGCGGCGCAACCAGGCGAGCAGCCAGCTACGGTGGTCGCGATAAAGCGTACCGATCAACTCGCGCTGAGGGCTCTGGGCAATGGACAAGGCGGTCCCCGGAAACAAAATGTTATAAATAACGAGAATTGTTCGCGATTGTGGCAGGGGGTGCAGGAAGGTGCAATAGGAGTCTGTCGGAAGATTCCGAGGTAGCGATGACATCTTTCGGGGGCAAGCCCCCTCGCTACAGGTGGGTGGTCAATCCTGTAGCGAGGGGGCTTGCCCCCGAAAGAGGCCTTACACGGAAGGGGCTTGTCGATGCCGCCGCCACTGGTTCAGCCGATCCTCCAGCAGCGCAGGGCTATCGATGCCCTGGCGCCGCGCATGGCTGAACAGGATCATGCACAGCTCGGCCGTCACCAGCGCATCGGCGCTGGCGTGATGGCGCTCTTCAGCGTGCAGGCTGAAATGCTCCACCCAGTTGTCGAGGCCGGCCAGGCGCCCGACTTGATCGGGAAACAGCAGGGGAGCGATGTCGGCGACATCGAGCCAGCGCTGGGCGGCTTTGTAACCGAGGTTGTCCTTGAGCGCCTTGCCCAGCATGTGCTGGTCGAACCAGGCGTGGAACGCCAGCAGCGGGCTGTCGCCGACGAACTCGAGAAAATCCAGCAGGGCTTCCTTCGGCTCGCTGCCGGCGGCCAGGGCGCTGGGGCTCAGGCCATGGATCAACACGCTGGGGGCGGTCTTGTGGCTGCTGTACTGCAAGGTCCGCTCGAAGCAGGCGCCGAGGTCGATGGCACCGTCCTCGATCACCACCGCACCGATCGACAACAGGCAATCGCGGTTCAGGTCGAGGCCGGTGGTTTCAGTGTCCACCACCACCCAGCGCTGGCGGCGCAGGCTCTGTTCGGCCAGGGGCGCCGGGGCGGGCAGGGCGAGCAGGCGGGCTTGTTGCTCGGTGCTCAACTGCGGCGTGGCGCGGCGCAGCCAGCTCAACAGCCTCACAGCTGATACCTCAGGGCCAGGCTGCTTTGCAGGCGTTTGGCCTGGCGCAGGGATTCACGCAGGATGCGCCGGTCGAGGTCGTTGAGGCTGTCCGGATCCATGCGATTGGAGTACGGGCGGTTCTCCCGGGCCTGACGTTGGTGCTGTTGCATGCGGCTTTGCTGGATGAACTGATAGGCCTCTTCATAGGCCGCGCCGTCCAGCGAATCGATCACCTCCTTGAGCACCAGTTGGCGCAGGCGCTCCATGGTGTTGCTGGCGTCGATGCCGTTGGCCAGCGCCAGCAGGCGGGCACCCTCCACGAAAGGCGTCAGGCCGTCGGCCTTGAGGTCCAGGGTCGGCACCCGATCGGCGCCGCGACGCACCAGCACGAACTCGCGGAAACGCCCCACCGGCGGGCGCAGACGCAGGGCGGTCTCGGCCAGCATGCGCTGAAACAGCTTGTTGTCCGCCACCTGATCGAGCATGCCCTGGCGCAGGCGCGCGCAACCGGCGTCGTCGCCCCATACCGAGCGCAGGTCGAAATAGATGCTCGAGCCCAGCAGATGCTCCGGCGTCGCTTCGCGGATGAACCCGGCAAAGCGCCGCGCCCATTCCACCCGCGACAGGCATAGCTCGGGGTTGCCGGCCATGATGTTGCCGCGGCACAGGCTAAAGCCACACAGCGCCAGACGCTGGTTGATCTGCTGCGCCACCGGCAGCAGCAGGGCGCGCAAGGCCGCCGCCTCGGCATCGTCGCGAGCCTCGAAGAGGATGCCGTTGTCCTGATCGCTGTACAGCGTCTGCTCGCGCCGCGCTTCGCTGCCGAAACACAGCCAGGTAAAGGGCACCCCGGGGTCGCCCATCTCTTCCAGTGTCAGCTCGATGACCCGGCAGGTGGTGTGGTCGTTGAGCTGGGTGATGATGCGAGTGATCTGGGTCGAGGAAGCGCCGAACGCCAGCATGCGCTCGACCAGTTGGCTGATCTCGCTGCGGATCGCTATCAGCGCCTCGATGCGCGTGGCGTTGCGGATGGTGCGTGACAGATGCACCAGGTCGACGCGCTGCAGAGAGAAAAGGTCGCGCTCGGAAATCACCCCGCACAGCACCTGATCGCGCACCAGGCAGATATGCGCGATATGCCGCTCGGTCATGGCCATGGCGGCATCGAAGGCGCTGGCTTCGGGGCTGAGGTAGAACGGCTCGGGGATCATGTAGTCGGCGATCGGTCGGGTGAAGTCGCCGGTGCCATCGGCCACCACCTGGCGCAGGTCGCGCAGGGTGAAGATGCCCCGCGGGTAGCGCAGCTCGTCGACCACGGCGATGCTGCCGACCTGATGCTGGTTCATCAGTGCCACCGCATCGCGCAGCGCCAGCTCCGGGCCGCAGGTGACGGGGTGACGCATGGCCAGATCGCCCAGGCGGGTGTTGAGCGAGTACTGGGTGCCGAGGGTCTCCACGGCCTGACGCTGCACCTGCTGGTTGACCTGATCGAGCAGGCTGCTGACCCCGCGCAGGGCGAAATCGCGAAAGGTGCTGGAGAGCGCGAACAGTTTGACGAACGCCGCCTTGTTGAGCTGCAGGCAGAAGGTGTCCTCGGCGGCCAGATGCTCGGTGCGGGTCGCCCGCTCGCCCAGCAGCGCGGCCAGCGGGAAGCACTCGCCGGTGGTGATCTCGAAGGTGGTCTCGGTGCCGCGCCTGGCCGAATGCGGACGCTCGCCGACCACGCGGCCCTGCTTGACGATATAGAAGTATTCGACCGGGCCGTCGCTGGGCTTGATGATGCTTTCTTCGGCGGCATAGAAGCACAGCCGGCACTGCTCGACCAGGTAGGCGAGGTGCGCGTGTTCCATCTGATTGAAGGGCGCGAAGCGCTGCAGGAATTGCAACGTGCCATGGATGTTCTGCTGCACCGCGGTCTTGCCGGCCTTGCTGAAGGCCTCTTCGTCTTTGGTCATGACAGCGGTCGCCTGTGATGCTGGGGCAAGGGTCGCCAGGTGATGGCGTTTTTATAGTTGTACGACGACAGTCTAAAAAAAAAGCTTCTAGAACGCTACGATCCTCCGCATCATGCACCATCAGCGCGTCGATCCGACGAAAGTTAATAGCGATTCGATATTGCGCTGGTCTGAAACCAATGCAGTTTCCTTTGGCTTTCTGTTTGCCGAGAGATGTATGACCGATCACGACCCAGAGCTGCTGAGCGACGCCGAGCGCGAGGCACTGAGTGAAGCGATGCTCGCCCCGAGCCTGCCGCCGCAGCGCGCACTGGTAGTAGACGATGATGCCGATTCGCGGGAGCTGATGACGCAGATTCTCGAACTGCACGATGTCGCGTGCGTGTCCGCCAGCTGCGCCGAAGAGGCGTTGCGGCTGATCTGCGATCGCTCCATCGGCCTGCTGATCACCGACCTGCGCATGGGGCCCATGAATGGCCTGGAGCTGATCCGCCGGGTGCGCGAATCGGAGCGGGCGGCGTTGCCGATCATCATCATTTCCGGGGACGCCGGGGTAAAGGACGCGATCGCGGCCATGCACTTGAGCGTGGTGGATTTCCTGTTGAAGCCGATCGATGCGTTCAAATTGGTGGCGTTGGCGCGGCGGGAGTTGGGGTTGTAGGCAGTCTGCGAGGGTTGTGGCGATAGCAGCGGCCTCTTCGCGGGCAAGCCCTGCTCCCACAGATGTGTGCCGGGATTCCAGAAATATGTGCCGGATCTTGTGGGAGCCGGGCTTGCCCGCGAAGAGGCCCTGCGCCCCACATAGATCCATTTGACGGAAGCATAATGCCTTTGTAGTCTGTATACAGAACACCGTATCTACTCAGGTGCCCCGGCCCATGCACAAGATCCCTTCCCAAACCCAGTTGGTCGAGCAGGTCTACGAGTCGATCCTCGATGCCATCTGCCAAGGCACCTTGCAGCCCAACGAGCGCGTCACCCAGGAAGGTCTGGCCGAGCAACTGGGCGTGTCGCGCCAGCCGATCCTGCAAGCCTTCCAGCTGCTCAAGCGCCAGGGCTTCATCGAGGAGTCCGGGCGCAAGGGCGTGATCATCACCCCGCTGGACCCGCAGAAGCTGGTGCAGCTCTATCAGGTGCGCGCCGCCCTCGACGCGCTGGCGGCAAGGGGCGCGGCGCGGCGGGTCTACGAGTTCGGCCCGCAAAGCTGCGAGGCCGAGGGCGATGCCTTGATCGCCGCTGGGCGCCAGGCCGCCGCCGGCCATGACCTCAACGCCTTGCTGCGCCTGGACATGGCCTTCCACCAGTGGCTGTACCAGCTCTCGGGCAACCCCATGATCGCCGAGACCACGGCGCTGCACTGGCAGCACATTCGCCGCACCATGAGCTCGGTGCTCAAGCACGAAGTGCGCAGCTTCGACAGCGTCTGGGACGAGCACCAAGCCATTTTGCAAGCCGTGCTGATCGGTGACGAGGACCGTGCCGGGTTCCTTGCCCAGCAGCATGCCGAAAGTGCAGCCGAACACCTGGCGCGGATTCTGGAGGGCTCGGAACACGCGTCCAAACGCAAGCAGGCCTGATGACCTGCGCAACACTCCCCTGGAGACACTCATGAAGCTGACACAAGAACAAATCGAAGCTTATGAAACCGACGGCTACATCCTCCTCGAAGGGCTGTTCAGCCCCGATGAGGCGGCGTTGATGAAGTCCCGTCTGCCACGCTTGTACAAACTCGATCGCGATGAGGTGATCAAGGAAAAGAGCGGCGTGGTACGCACCGTGTTCGCCGCCCACACCTTTGACGATGTGTTCGCCCGCGTGGCCCGCCATCCACGGCTGATCGAGCCGGCGCGGCAACTGCTCGGCACTGACGTGTACATGCACCAGTTCAAGGTCAACGCCAAGGCCGCATTCAATGGCGACGTGTGGCAATGGCATCAGGATTTCGGCACCTGGCACCAGGACGACGGCATGCCCGAGGCACGGGCCATGAACGTTGCGGTGTTCCTCGACGAGGTCAACGAATTCAACGGCCCGCTGATGTTCATTCCGCGCTCGCACAAACGCGGGCGTATCGAGGCCAGCCATGACCGCAGCACCACCAGCTATCCGTTATGGACGCTGGACAACGACAAGGTCGCCGAACTGGTGGCCGAAGGCGGTATCGTCGCGCCCAAGGGCCGTGCCGGTACCGTGCTGATTTTCCAGAGCACCCTGGTGTACGCCTCGTCGCCCAATCTGTCGCCCTGGGACCGCAACACCCTGTACGTGACCACCAACGCGGTGGACAACGCCATCACCCGTTTCAAGCGTCCGGACTTCATCGCCCATCGCGACTTCACGCCGATCGAGATGCTGGACGATCACTGCCTCGACGGCTTCAACCAGGCGGTGGCCTGATGAGCCCGCGCATGCACGGCAAGACCGTGATCGTCACTGGCGCCGGGGCCATTGCCGACGGCATGAGCAATGGTCGCGCCGCTGCGTTGCTGTATGCCCGTGAAGGCGCGCGGGTGCTGGCGGTGGACCGCAACCTGGCCAGCGCCGAGCAGACCTGCGCGATGATCCGCGAGGAGGGCGGGCAGTGCGAGGCCCACGCTACAGATGTCGCGCAAAGCGCCGAAGTGCAGCGCATGGTGGCTGCGGCGATGGATCATTTCGGCCGCATCGATGTACTGCACAACAACGTCGGCATCGCCGAGACCGGCGGCCCGGTGGAGGCCAGCGAGGAGAGCTGGAATCGCCTGGTGGCGGTCAATCAGACCAGCCTGTTCCTGACCTGCAAGTTCGCCTTGCCGATCATGGAGCAACAGCGCAGCGGCGCGATTGTCAATATCGCTTCGGTGGCGGCGCAGCGTTGGCTGGGCTTCCCCTATGTGGCCTATACCGCGACCAAGGCGGCGGTGATCGCCCTGACTCAGAACGTCGCGGCGCAGTACGCCGCGGTGGGCATTCGCGCCAACTGCGTGTCGCCGGGGATGATGGACACGCCGATGGTGCGGGCGTCGCTGACGTCGAGTTACGGCGGCAATATCGAGCAGATGCTCGACACTCGCCATTCGCAGTGCCCGATGGGTTTCATGGGGGATGCCTGGGATGTGGCCAATGCGGCGCTGTTTCTGGCGTCGGATCAGGCGCGGTATATCACCGGGATCAATCTGGTGGTGGATGGAGGGCTGATGCTCAAGTGTGCCTGATGAATCTCCATTGATAGTGCTGGCGCTTTCGCAGGCAAGCCTTGCTCCCACAGGTGTACGACGCTGTGGGAGCAAGGCTTGCCTGCGAAGGCGTCAGTCCAAGCAATATCAAACTCACAGCAGTAAGGAACCCCTTGGATGCTGGCCATCTTCAACGTCGCTTTTCCCGTCTTCGGCCTGATCTTCGTCGGCTTCTTCTGTCGCAAGCGCAACATCCTGGGGCCGAACGCTTCCAGTGAACTGAACCGTTTCGTGATCTTCCTCGGCCTGCCGTCGCTGCTGTTCGAGTCGATGTCACGCCTGGCCTCGGTACAGGCTCTCAACCTGGGTTATGTCGCCGCGTTCGGCCTCGGCATGGCCGGGGTGTTTGTGCTGACCCTATGGACAAGATTGCGTGCCCAGGCGCACTTCATCGACGCCACCATCGATGCCCTGGGCGCTGCCTATCCGAACTCGGGCTTTCTGGGCATCCCGCTGTGCCTGTTGACGTTCGGCGACAAGAGCATGCCGCCAGCGGTGATCGGCACCCTGATGACCGCCTGCCTGCTGTTCGCGGTGGCGATCATCATGATCGAGAGCTATCGCCAGGCCGAGAAACACCTGGGCCGCACGCTGCTCAAGGTGGGTGGCTCGCTGCTGCGTAACCCGGTGATGCTGGCACCGATCTTCGGTGCGCTGGTGGCCGCCAGCGGCTGGCAGATGCCCAGTGGCCTGCGCCAGCTGTTCCAGTTTCTTGGCGCGGCGGCGGGGCCTTGCGCGTTGGTGTCGATCGGCTTGTTTCTGGCGGCGTCGAAACCGCAGCCGGGGGATGCCCGAACGGTGTTCCTGCTGGTGCTGTGCAAGCTCGTCCTGCAACCGCTGCTGACCGCCTGGCTGGCGTTCAAGGTATTCGACATGCCGCCGATGTGGGCGTGGGCCGCACTGCTGCTCAGTGCCCTGCCGATCGGCAATGGGCCCTTCATGCTGGCCGAGCTGTTCGGGCGGGAAGCCAACACCATGTCGCGCTCGATATTGATATCGACACTGCTGTCGCTGGTGACGGTGTCGATTATTCTGGCGATGATTCCTGCGGTGTAGGTGCCTGCGGTGTGCAGGATTGCCGGATCGAGAGTCGAACGCCTGTGGGGCAAGTCCATGTTTTTGGGCAAACCGTGCTGGCCCCTTCGCCAGCAAGCTGTGCTCCCACAGGTGTACGGCACAGGCCCGGTTTGCACTGTGGGAGCATGGCTTGCCCGCGAAGAGGCCCGCAGCTTCAACACAACAACCCTTCACCCTCCGCCAATTGCGAGCGTAGAGGCGCGATCTCCAACCGCCGCAGAATCCGGTACAGCGACGGCCGGCAGATCCCCAGTTCCCGGGCGGCGGCAGTCATGTTCCAGCGGCACAGCTTGAGCACCTGCAGCACGTTGTGGCGTTCCTCGGCGCTTTTGTCCACCGGCACCCGCTGACGCAGCGCAGTGACATTACCGAACCCTGTAGCGAGGGGGCTTGCCCCCGAAAAAGGCACCGCAGCGGCCGGAAGATGGTCGCAGGCAAGCCCCCGCGCCACAGGTTGCAGCAGGGGCGCGCCGACAAACTCCGCCGGCAGATCATGCCGCTGAATCCGCGACCCTTCCATCACCGCGCAGGCATAGCGAATAACCGCGCGCATCTGGCGCAGATTGCCGGGCCACGGATGGTTCAGCAGCAGGCCCCAGACGTCATCGGCAATCGCCTGACGCGGCTCGCAGTCGGGCAACTCGGCCGCCACCATGCTGCAGATCAGGTCGGCACGGTCGGTGCGCTCGCGCAGGGCCGGCAGACGTACCACCCCCGTGGCGATGCGATAAAACAGATCTTCACGAAATTCGCCGGCCTTGATGCGCGCGGACAGGTCCTGGTGAGTAGCGCAGATCAGCGCGAAGTCCACCGGGATCGACTGCTCGGCGCCCAGCGGCGTCACCTCCCGTTCCGCGATCACTCGCAGCAAGCGCGTCTGCTGCTCATAAGGCATGTCGCCGATCTCGTCGAGGAACAGCGTGCCACCGTCGGCCTGCAGCACCTTGCCCTTCTTGCCGCCTGGCAAGGCACCGGAGAATGCGCCGCGGGCATAGCCGAACAGCTCGCTTTCGATCAGGGTTTCGGGGATGGAACCGCAGTTGAGCGATATCAGATTGGCGCGGCGGGTCTGTTGGTTGTGCAGGTGCAGGGCCCGTGCGAGGACTTCCTTGCCGGTGCCGGTCTCGCCCTGAATCAGTACGGCGATGCCGCGCTCCATCAAGCGCAGTGCGCGGCGGAAGGCCTGGCGCACTTGCGGGTCGCGGTCGTTGGCAATATCACAATCGGCTAAAACGGTGTGCGGGGGTAGGGCACGCGTAGGTAGGGCGTGGTTTGCGGACATCAGCGGTCACCTTGTTGTTTTTATATAGCTTGTGACTATCGCGAGTCGACGCGCTTGTGGCGCAGCGGGCTCGGTGGCTTGCGCTTCCTACAATAGGTAGGCACACCGATCTTTTCCAATACATAATCGCGCATCCATTGATACCTTGCGGAGCAATGATGATCGAATTACGCCACCTCGAATACTTCCGCACCTTGGCCGAAACCCTGCATTTCGGCCGCGCGGCGGAGCGACTGCATATCTCCCAACCGCCCTTGTCGCGGCAGATCGCGCTGCTGGAAGAGGAGCTGGGAGTCAAGCTGTTCGATCGCTCCAGCCGCCGGGTCGAGCTGACCGACGCCGGCCAGCGCTTCTATCTGGACACCGGCACGGTGTTTGCGGCGTTCGAGCAGGCCAAGCGCAACGCCCTGGCGGCGGCACGGGGTGAGGCCGGTCAGCTGTCGGTGGGGTTCATGATGTCCACGGCTTACAGCGTCACCCCGGCCATCACCCGGCGTTACGCGGCGTTGTATCCGCAGGTGACCCTCAAGTTGACCGAGACCTTGCCCATGGATCTGGCGGCGGACATCAGCAGTGGGCAAAAGGACGTCGCCATCATGTACCGCCCCCAGGACTGCACCGGGCTGGAGACGGCCAGCGTTTATAGCGAGGAGATGATGCTGGTCCTGCCTCCGGGGCATCCCCTGCTCGCGTTCGAGGTGGTGGAGCCGATGCAGCTGGCTGGCGAGCCGTTCATCATCGTGCCCCGGCACATCGCGCCGGCGCTGCACGACATGATCGTCAACTACTGCCTGCAACATGGCGTAACGCCGACAGTCGCTATGGAAATCAACATGCAGCAGACCATCGTCAACCTGGTGGGCGAGGGCATGGGCGTGGCAATCGTGCCGCGCTCGATGCGCAACATGCGCCTGGCGACCACCACATTCCGGCCGCTGAAAAACGCACCGATGATCGAGGTGGTTGCGGTGTGGAAGCACGACAACCATAACCCTTGCATCAACTCGTTTATCGACAGTGCACTGGTGGCGGGGCGGGAGGCTGAGGTGAATCGGGCGGCTGAGGATTGAATGCGGTGTTGCGGCTTATCCTGTGGTGAGGGGGCTTGCTCCCGATGCGGTGTGTCAGCCAGTTAGCAGGTGGCTGACACCCCGTATCGGCAGCAAGCCCCCTCGCCACAGGGGTTTTGCGGTGCTGCTTGTGCAGGAGCGAAAGGCCCGCCCAGCCGCCATCAAATCTCCAGAATGCCGGAAGCCATGAACCCCCCATCCACCGGAATCACATGCCCGCTGATATAGGACGCATCATCCGAGGCCAGAAACGCTACCGCTCCGGCCATCTCCGCCGGCGTGCCGTAGCGCTTGAGCGGCACTGCGCGGGCATAGGACGCTCGCGTCTCGGGTGAGTGCAGGACTTGTGTCAACGGCGTGTCCACGGGCCCCGGGGCAATGCCGTTGACGGTGATGCCATACTCCGCCAACTCGATCGCCATCTGCTTGGTCAGGCCTATCACCGCTGCCTTCGAAGTGCCATAGGCGGTGCGCCCGGCGCTGGCGCGCATGCCGCTGATGGAGGCGACGTTGACGATCCGCCCCCAGCCGCTGCTGCGCATCAGCCGCGCCGCGTGTTGCCCGCACAGCAGGGTGCCGGTGAGGTTGATGTCGAGCACGCGCTGCCAGTTGTCCAGCGGGTAGTCGATAAAGGGCAGGGTCTTGGCGATGCCGGCGTTGTTGACCAGCACGTCGCAGCGGCCGTGGCTGCGTTCGAGGTCGGCGAAGACGCTGGCGATGGATTCCGGGTTGCCGACGTCGATGGCCATGGCCAGGGCTTCGATGCCGCTGGCGCGCAGGCCGGCGACCATCTCTTCGGCGGCGGCCAGGTTGATATCGGCCACCACCACGGTGTGGCCGTCCTCGCCGAGGCGCTGGGCGATGGCAGCGCCGATGCCCATGGCGGCGCCGGTCACCAAGGCAACGCGGCCAACGGCGGATTGACGATATTGCTGGGCTGCTTGAGTCATGAGGTTGCTCTCTTTTGTATTTATTCAGGGCGTAGCGATGCCGTCGGGGCTCGCGCCGCGATGCGGGAATCGGTATCGAATTCGTCGGGGGCAAGCCCCCTCGCTACAAGGTCAGCGGTTAATCATGTGGCTCGTCTGCGAAAAGAGTCCGGCCATCGCGGGCTACAAAAAGCCGATGGAAATCCATGGGAAGCACGCGACGATGATCAGCGCCACGATCAGCGCCGCCAGGTAACTCCAGACCTTGCGAATGACGTTGTCCGAGCTCACCTTGCTGATCGCGCAGGCAGCATAGAAACCCACCCCCAGCGGCGGCGCGAACAGGCCGATGCCCATGGCCAGGATCACCACCATGGCGTAATGCACCGGATGGATACCGAGCATCTCCGCCAGCGGGAACATCAAGGGCCCGAACAGCACGATGGCCGGGATGCCTTCGAGCACGCTGCCGAGGATCAGGAAGGTGACGATGGTCACCAGCATGAAGGTGATCTTGCCGCCCGGCAGGTCGGCGATGATGTCCACCAGGTTGGCCGAGAAGCCCGACTGGGTCAGCGCCCAGGCCATGGCCGAAGCCATGCCGATGATCAACAGGATCGACCCGGACAGCGCCGCCGCTTCGAGCATCATCGGGTACACGCGCTTGAATTCGATATGGCGCATGAACAGGTGCATCACCAGTCCGACCATCACCACATAGGCCACGCCGATGGTCGACACCTCGGTCGCCGTGGCCGCGCCTTCGAGCACGGCGATGCGGATCAGCAGCGGCAGGGCCAGGGCCGGCAGGGCGATGCAGAAGGTCTTGAACACGGTGCCCATGGGCGCGCGGGCGACGTCCGGCTTGGCCTCCTTGCGCGAGCGCCACCAGCACACCAGGGCGATGACCACGGTGCCGACCACGGCCGGCATCAGCCCGCCGATGAACAGGGCGGTGATCGACACGCTGCACACCGCGCCGATGGTGATCAGCACCAGGCTCGGCGGGATGGTCTCGGTCATCGCGCCGGTCGCCGCCAGCAGCGCGGCCAGCTCTTCAGGTTTGGAGCCGCGCTTTTTCATTTCCGGGAACAGCGCCGGGGCGACGGCGGCCATGTCGGCGACCTTGGAGCCGGAAATCCCCGACACCAGAAACATCGCCCCCAGCAGCACGTACTGCAAACCGCCGCGCACGTGGCCGAGCAGCGAGGCCATGAAATCGATCAGGGTCCTGGCCATGCCCGACAGCTGCAACACCACCCCGAGCATGACGAACAGCGGCACGGCCAGCAGCACCATGTGCGACATGCCTTCGTCCATGCGGCTGACGACGATGGACATCGGCGCATGGGTGACCAGCGCCAGGTAGGCCATGGTCGCGGTGCCGAACGCGAACGCGATAGGGATGCCGCCGAACACGCAAGCGCCCAGCAGCACCATGAAGAACACCACCAGGTTGAAATTGCCGATCTTTCCGAGCAACGGCTGGGCCAGCCACAAAACCCCTGCCACCGCGGCTATCAGCAGCAAACCGCCGGCGAACTGGCGCACCGTGGTGCAGCGCGCCATGCGCGCCACCGCGGCCAGCAGCATCAGCACCGCACCCACCGGCAACGCTGCCGCGCGCAAGCCGTCGGGAATGCCCAGGGCGGGTGTGGTGATGACCATCTGTTCGGTGGCGTGATGCATGGCCGGGGTGATGATCATCGCCACGAAAATGCACACGATCATCGCCGACAGTGTCTCGCTGAAGCCGCGCCAGTTGGCGGGCAGCTTGTTGACGATAGCCGACATGCGCATGTGCTCGCCGCGATCGAGGGCCAGCACCGCGCCGAACATCGCCAGCCAGATGAACAGCGAGGACGCCAGTTCATCCGACCACATCAACGGGCTGTGCAGCAGGTAGCGGGAAATCACGCCGGCCAGCAGCACACCGGTTTCGACCACCATCAGCACCACGGCCAGCAAGCCGACGATGCGCATCGCCCAACGGTTGAGGCAGATCAGCACCCGGGCCGGCAGGCGCGATGAAGCAACGGAGGCCGAAGCGACATGGGTGTTCATGCCAGCTTCCCGGAGTACTTCTCGAGAATGGCCCAGGCCTCGTCACCGAATTTTTCTTTCCATTCGCCGTAGTAGTTGGCCGCCGCCAGCTTGGCGCGGAACGGCTCCGGTGGCGCCTCGACGATTTCCAGGCCCTTGCCCTTGAGGGTGTCGCGGATGCTGCTTTGCAACTTGGCCAGATCGTCACGCTGGGCGAGGATGCCGGCGTTGATGTGCTTGGTGACGATCGCCTGTTGTTCGGCCGAGAGCTTGGAGAACTTCTCCTTGTTGCCGAGCATCCAGAAGCCGTCCCACACGTGATTGGTCAGCGAGCAGTACTTTTGCACCTCGTAGAGCTTGGCCGAGTCCACCAGGGTCAGCGGATTTTCCTGGCCTTCGACGATTTTGGTCTGCAGCGCCGAATAGACCTCGGCGAAGTTGATGGCAGTCGGCGCGGCGTCGAAAGCCTTGAACAGCGACGTGAGAATCGGACTGGGCGGCACGCGCAGCTTCATGTCCTTCAAGGCTTCTGGGGTGGCCACCGGGCGAGTGCTGGTGGTGGTCACGCGGTAGCCGTTGTCCCACATCTTTTCGAAGGCGAACAGCTTGCCGTCATCGACCTTGGCGATTTCACCGCGGACATAGGCGCCCAGGTCGCCGTCCATGGCCTGCCAGACGGTGTCGTAGTCCTTGAAGGCGAAGCCGATGGCGCTGATCTGGACCTTGGGCGCCAGGGTGCCAAGGATCACCGGCGACAACGAGAACAGATCGACTGCGCCGGAGCGGACCTGCGCCAGGGTGTCGGTATCGCTGCCCAGCTGGCTGCTGGGGAACACCTGCAGGATGACCTGACCGTCGGTCTCGTCCTTGATGGCCTTGGCCATCTTGCGCGCCTGCACGTTCATCGGGTGGGTCAGGGGCAGGTTGTTGGCGTACTTGAGGGTGATGACATCGGCGCCAAGGCTGCTCGAGCTGTACAGCCCGAGGCTTCCTGCCGCCGCAGCCGCCGAAGCGAGGGACGCGGTCTTGAGGAAGCTGCGGCGCGAGAAATCTGCCATGTGGGACTCTCCATTGTTTTTGTTGTTGTAGTGATCTGCCGATCGCGGCTGAACGATCCAGGTAATTGGGTATAGCAAATCAGATGCCAGTCGGGGCATGGCCAGTTGCCGGTAAGCGGCGATGCGCCGTCCCGGGGGCTAACTCGCTGTTAATTCAATGCTTTTAGAGTTTGTTGCTGTTTATGTCTGCGCTGTAGCGAAGGCCCGCAAGGCGACAGGTGTCTCCTTGAGTGTCACCGCTCAGGCCCTCAGGGAGACACTTGTCGGTGTCACCCCCAACCGCGGTGACACTGCTGTAACCCCCGTGCCATCGGGCTTCAGGCATAACGTGCGAGCTTGGCACCGCTCTTGCTATCGCCCTTGCAACAACTCTAACAAAGGGGCCACCCCATGCATTCGCCTGTTATCACCGGCTGGTATCACTCGCCGTTCGGCAAGTTCGATCAGATAGACCCCGAGCAGATGATGGCCGACGCCGCCATCGCCGCACTGCAGCATGCCGGCCTCGACGCCGAGCAGATCGACTCGGTACACGTCGGGCATTTCAACGCCGGGTTCCTCTATCAGGATTTTCCTTCGACGCTGCTCGCCAACCATATCCCGGCGCTGCGCTTCACCCCGGCGGTGCGGGTCGAGAACGCCTGTTCCACCGGCTCGGCGGCGATTCACTCGGCGCTGCAGTCGGTGCTCAGCGGCCAGGCCAGGCATGCCTTGGTGGTGGGCTTCGAGAAGATGAACACGCTGCCCACCGCCGAGGTCGGCAGGATCTTGCTCAAATGCTGCTACACCCGTGAAGAGGCCGAGATCGAAGGCGGCTTTGCCGGGGTGTTCGGGGTGATCGCTCAGGATTACTTCGACCGCTACGGCGACCAGTCCGATGCGCTGGCGATGATCGCCGCGAAGAACCACGCCAACGGCGCGCTGAATCCGTTCGCCCACATGCGCCGCGATTTCGGCTACGACTTCTGCCGCACGCCGTCGGAGAAAAACCCCTTCGTGGCCGGCCCGCTCAAGCGCACCGACTGCTCGTTGATCACCGATGGCGCTGCGGCGCTGGTGATCAGCCGTGAAGACCTGGCCGGTGAGCGGCCGCAGGCGATCCGCTTTCGCGCGGCGGTGCAGGTCAACGACTACATGCCGCTGTCGCGCCGCGACCCGACCTGGTTCGAAGGCGCCTCGCGGGCCTGGCAGCAGGCCCTGCAGGAAGCGCAGTTGAGCCTAGCTGACCTGTCGCTGGTCGAGACCCACGACTGCTTCACCATCGCCGAGCTGCTGGAGTACGAGGCCATGGGCCTGGCCGAGCGCGGCCAGGGCGCGCGGGTGATTCAGGAGGGCATCAGCCGCAAGGACGGGCGTCTGCCGATCAACCCCTCGGGCGGGCTCAAGTCCAAGGGCCACCCGATCGGTGCCACCGGGGTATCGATGCACGTCATGGCGGCCATGCAGCTCAGCGGCCAGGCCGGCGACATGCAGCTGCCGGTGGCCGACCGCGCCGGGGTGTTCAACATGGGCGGTGCGGCCGTGACCAACTACGTCAGCATCCTGGAGTCGATCAAGTGAGCCAGCTCAATACCGGTATCGATAACGTCATGAACCTGGGCGAGCTGCTGGCTCAGGTGGCGCGCCGCTACCCCGATGCGCCGGGGTTCATTCGCGGCGAGCAGCAGGTGTCGTGGTCACAGATCGCCGAGCGGGTCGACAGCGTCGCGGCGGCCTTGCGCGCGCGTGGGCTGGTCAAGGGCGACAAGCTGCTGGTGCACTCGCGCAATAACCTGGCGCTGTTCGAGAGCGCCTGGGTGGCGTTCCGCCTGGGCGTGGTGTGGGTGCCGACCAACGTGCGCATCACCCCGCCGGAGGCCGCTTACCTGGGCAGCTCCAGCGGTGCGGTGGCGATGCTCTACGACGACGGCTTCGCGCACTATGTCGAAGCCGTGCAGGCCGCGTCGCCGGCCTTGCAGCAGGTGATCGCCATCGGCCAGCCACGGCCCGGCGAGCTCAGTTACGACGGCTTGCTGGCAGAAGGCGCCAGCTTGCGCGCGGCGTTCCGCCCGGCCGAGGTCACCTATCACGACCCGCTGTGGTTCTTCTACACCTCGGGCACCACCGGCCACCCCAAGGCCGGCATCCTCACCCACGGCCAGATGGCCTTCGTCATCACCAACCACATCGCCGACTTGATGCCCGGGCTCAACCATCGCTCGCGCTCGCTGGTGGTGGCGCCGCTGTCCCATGGCGCTGGGATCCATGCCTTGGTCAACGTCGCCCGCGGCGCCGCCAGCGTGCTGCCGGCCGGCGATCGGCTGGACTGCGACGAGGCCTGGCGGCTGGTGCAGGAGCACCGCATCGACAACCTGTTCACCGTGCCGACCATCGTCAAGATGCTCACCGAATGCCCCGAGGTCGACCATTACGATCACAGCAGCCTCAAGTACGTGATCTACGCCGGGGCGCCGATGTACCGCGCCGACCAGCGCCGCGCCCTCAACAAGCTGGGCAAGGTGCTGGTGCAGTACTACGGGCTGGGTGAGGTCACCGGCAACATCACCGTGCTGCCGCCCGAATTCCACGAGGCCGAGGACGTACCCGGCGCCCGCATCGGCACCTGTGGCTTCCCACGTACCGGCATGCAAGTGGCGATTCTCGATGACGACGGCCAGCAGTTGGACCAGGGCCTCGA
Source organism: Pseudomonas sp. GW821-FHT01A09 (assembly GCF_058986725.1). NCBI lineage: Bacteria > Pseudomonadati > Pseudomonadota > Gammaproteobacteria > Pseudomonadales > Pseudomonadaceae > Pseudomonas > Pseudomonas sp. GW821-FHT01A09. The sequence continues at coordinate 98,784 of NZ_JBYSWB010000019.1, read as the reverse complement.
TGGCGAAATCTGCGTGCGCGGGCCGGCGGTGTTCAGCGGCTACTACAACAACCCGCAGGCCAACGAGAAGACCTTCAAGCACGGCTGGTTCCACACCGGCGACCTGGGCCATCTCGATGAAGAAGGCTTTTTGTACATCACCGGGCGGGCGTCGGATATGTACATCTCGGGCGGCTCCAACGTCTATCCGCGGGAGATCGAGGAGGCCTTGCTGACCCATCCGGCGGTCAACGAGGTGGCGGTGCTCGGATTACCCGACGAGAAGTGGGGCGAGTGTGGCTGCGCGGTGATCGTCACTACCGGTGAGGTCAGCGACGCCGAGTTGCTGGCCCATCTGGAGCCGCGGATCGCCCGCTACAAGTGGCCCAAGCAGTTCGTGCGCTGGACCGAGATGCCCAAGTCGGGCTACGGCAAGATCGTCAAGAAGAACATTCGCGTGCTCCTCGAAGAGCGCAAGGAGCTAGCGTAAATGACCCCGCATTTCACTCAGCGTGGCGATGTCCGGACCTTCCATCACGAGGGCGCCCAGCAACTGCCGCGGGTGCTCGATTGCGAGGTGCCGCACAGCGAGGAACTGCGCATCGTGCTGCCACTGGCGACGGCGGTGGGGCCGGAGCTGATCCGGATTCTCTCCGGTCGGCGCTTCAGCAGCGCGGTCGGGCGCATTCTGTGCGGCGGCGCTTCGCACTTGAGCTATCACCGCATGGTCGAGACCGGCTCGGTGGCGCGGCCGTTCGATTACGGCGCGCCGGTGGTGCTGGACGGCTACATCACGTTCATCAGTGGCGCGCTGACGGTCGGCCGCGATCCGGCGGGCAAGCCGCTGCTGCATTGCCACGCCGGCTTTATCGACCGCGAAGGCAACCAGCATGGCGGGCATCTGGTGCTGGACAAGCTGGTGGTGGGCAGTGAGCCGCTGATCATTCGCCTGTGCCTGTTCGATCAGGTGGCGTACCAGCAGCAGCCTGATGACGAAACCCATTTCAATCTGCTTCACCCAGTGATTCAGGAGGCGTCATGAGTGCAGTGATCGAGGAGTCTTCGGTACAGAGCGGCAAGCTCGGGCGCCTGGTGGTGGCGCGGTTGAAGCCCAACGAGGACCTGGTCGAAAGCGCCGAGGCGCTGTGCGCGGCCCATGGCATTCACACGGCGGTTGTGCGAGGCGGGCTGGGCAGTCTGATCGACGCGCGCTTGCAGTATCTGGGGCGCAGCGGCATGAAGACGATTGAAGTGGCGGGCCCGGGGGTGGAGATCCTGAGCATCAGCGGTGAGGTACGCGCGGGGGAGACGCAGTTGCAGGCGGTGGTGGCGGATGCCGATGGCAAGCTGTATGCCGGGCGAATGGAGCGCGGGCATAACCTGTCGTTCATCACCATCGAACTGACGTTGCAGGAGTGGTTGCCGGATTGAGGTTTGCAGATCCACTGACACCACCCCAAATTGCGGTTCTGCAGGGGGGCGGATGATTTGCTGACTGTGGTGAGGGGGCTTGCTCCCGAGAGGCCGGTTCTGACACACCGCGCCCCGCAGGTTCGACCTATCGGGGGCAAGCCCCCTCACTACAGGGTCAAGCCCCCTCACTACAGGGTCAAGCCCCCTCACCACAGCGGAACAATGCCTGCACCGTATACCAGTGGGACCGAGGCCGGTTACAGCTGGCTACGCGCCTTGAACTCGCGACGCCGACGGTGCAGCACCGGCTCGGTATAGCCGTTAGGCTGCTTGGCGCCTTCGATCACCAGCTCCAGCGCCGCCTGGAAGGCGATGTTGCTGTCGAAATCCGGTGCCAGCGGCTTGTACAGCGGGTCGTCGGCGTTCTGCCGGTCGACCACCGGCGCCATGCGCTTGAGGCTCTCGACGATCTGCGCTTCGCTGGCCACGCCATGGCGCAACCAGTTGGCCAGCAGCTGGCTGGAAATCCGCAGCGTGGCGCGGTCTTCCATCAAGCCGATGTCGTTGATGTCCGGCACCTTGGAGCAGCCCACGCCTTGGTCGATCCAGCGCACCACATAGCCGAGGATGCCTTGCGAGTTGTTGTCCAGTTCGTTCTGGATCTCTTCGGCGCTCCAGTCGGTGTTCGGCGCCAGCGGCAGGGTCAGGATGTCGTCCACCGAGGCCGGGGTACGGCTTTTCAGCTCGGCCTGGCGGGCGAACACATCGACCTTGTGATAGTGCAGCGCATGCAGCGCCGCTGCGGTCGGCGAGGGCACCCAGGCGGTGTTGGCGCCGGACAGCGGGTGAGCGATCTTCTGCTCGAGCATGCCCGCCATCAGGTCCGGCATGGCCCACATGCCCTTGCCGATCTGCGCGCGGCCCTGCAGGCCGGTGGCCAGGCCGACGTCGACGTTGTTGTTCTCGTAGGCGCCGATCCATTTTTCCGCCTTCATGGCCGCCTTGCGCACCACCGCGCCGGCTTCCATGGAGGTGTGGATCTCGTCGCCGGTACGGTCGAGGAAACCGGTGTTGATGAACACCACGCGCTCGCGGGCGGCGCGGATGCAGGCCTTGAGGTTGACCGTGGTGCGGCGCTCCTCGTCCATGATCCCGACCTTCAAGGTGTTGCGCTTGAGGTGCAGCACTTCTTCGATGCGCTCGAACAGGGTGTTGGTGAAGGCGGCTTCTTCAGGGCCGTGCATCTTCGGCTTGACGATGTACACCGAGCCGGTGCGGCTGTTGCCGCGCAGCGATTTGCCGTTGAGGTCGTGGATGGCCGCGAGGCTGGTGATGATGCCGTCGAGGATGCCTTCGGGCACTTCATGGCCCTTGCTGTCGAGGATCGCATCGATGGTCATCAGGTGCCCGACGTTGCGGATGAACAGCAGCGAGCGGCCCGGCAGGATCACTTCGCCGCCGTACACGGTGTTGTAGCGCCGATCAGGGTTCATGGTGCGGGTGAAGGTGCTGCCGCCCTTGGTGACGTCTTCGCTCAGGTCGCCCTTCATCAGGCCCAGCCAGTTGCGGTAGATGATCACCTTGTCGTCGGCGTCGACGGCGGCGACCGAGTCTTCGCAGTCCATGATGGTGGTCAGGGCGGCTTCCATCAGCACGTCCTTGACCCCGGCGGCGTCGGTCTGGCCAATGGGGCTGGCGGCGTCGATCTGGATTTCGAAGTGCAGGCCGTGGTGCTTGAGCAGCACGGCGGTCGGCGCGCTGGCCTCACCATGGAAACCGATGAACTGCTTGTCGTCGGCCAGGCCGGTGTTGGAGCCGCCCTTGAGGCTGATCACCAGCTTGCCGTCGATAATCTTGTAGGCGGTGGAGTCGACGTGGGAGCCCGCCGCCAGTGGCGCGGCTTCGTCGAGGAAGGCGCGGGCGAAGGCGATGACCTTGTCGCCGCGGACCTTGTTGTAGCCCGGGCCCTTGCTGGCGCCGTCGGCCTCGCTGATGGCGTCGGTGCCATAGAGGGCGTCGTACAGCGAGCCCCAGCGGGCGTTGGAGGCGTTGAGCGCGAAGCGCGCGTTCATCACTGGCACCACCAGTTGCGGTCCGGCCAGGCGGGCGATCTCATCGTCGACGTTTTCGGTGGTGGCCTGGAAGTCATCCGCCGGCGGCAGCAGGTAGCCGATTTCCTTGAGGAACACCTTGTAGGCGAAGGCGTCATGGGGCTGGCCCCGACGTGCCTTGTGCCAGGTGTCGATCTGCGCCTGCAGCGTGTCGCGTTTGCCCAGCAGGGTGCGGTTCTTGGGAGCGAGGTCGTTGATGATGCTTTCGACGCCGGACCAGAAGTCGTTGGCGCTGAGGCCGGTGCCGGGGATGGCTTCTTCGTTGACGAAATCCAGCAGGACCTTGGCGACCTTAAGGCCACCGACTTGAACGTGTTCAGTCATTGCTTGCCTCACTCTGCGCGGCGTGCGCCGCTGCTTGTATTGACGTCGATCGATTGATGTAGTGCTCGCGTGGCGATACTACATGAACTTTTTGGCATTGGGAAAAAGGGTCTTTTACAGTCCGGATGTGACCGGTTGGTGCTGCTGATCGGGGGCAAGCCCCCTCGCTACAAGTGCACCGGTTTTCGCAATGTGATACGTAAATCCTGTAGCGAGGGGGCTCGCCCCCGAAAATCCTGAACGTCACCACGCGATCGAAAGATTGTTCCATAGATCAAAATAAACTGTATACAATTTTCTGCCCATCAGCCCTGCCTATACTCACCCTCTTCCAACAAGAGGACTGTGCCCATGGACCATCTAGTGTTGACCGTTCTGGCCGCCGACAAGGCCGGCCTGGTGGAAAAAGTCGCACAGTGCATCAGTGAACACAACGGCAACTGGCTCGAAAGCCGGATGGCGCGCATGGCCGGGCAGTTCGCCGGGATCTTGCGCGTGGCGGTACCGGCGCAGTCCTATGACGAACTGGTCAACGCCCTGCAGGCGCTCAAGAGCGACGAGATTCATGTGCAGATTGCAGGTGCGGGGATCGAGCAGTCGTGCACCTGGAAGCCGATCGCCATGGAGCTGGTGGGCAATGATCGGCCGGGCATCGTCCGGGATATCACTCGCCTGCTCAGCCAGCAGGGGGTGAACCTGGAGCGGCTGGTGACTGACGTGCGCCCGGCACCGATGAGCAGCGAGCCGTTGTTCTACGCCGAAGCGATGCTGGCGGTGCCGCTGACGCTGTCGCTGGATGCCTTGCAGGAGCAGTTGGAGACATTGGCGGATGATTTGATGGTGGAGCTGGTGTTGCGGGCCGAGGTTTGAGGGTGTCAGTACCGGCCCCTTCGCCGCCGAACGCGCAGCCCAGCTCCCACAGTGCCAGCAGGGCCGGAGCGTACATTTGTGGGAGCAAGGCTTGCCTGCGAAGGGGCCGGCCCAGTCAACACACTTCTACCTAGAACAACCGCAACGGCTCTTCCTGCAGCGCCGACAGTTGCTCGCGCAGTGCCAGGATCTGATCGCCCCAGTAACGCTCCTGGCCGAACCACGGGAAGCTGCGCGGGAACGCCGGATCGTCCCAGCGGCGCGCCAGCCAGGCGCTGTGGTGCATCAGGCGCAGGGCGCGCAGGGGCTCGATGAGCGCCAGTTCGCGCGGGTTGAAGTCGTGGAATTCACGGTAGCCGTCCATCAGTTCCGACAGCTGCCCCAGGCATTCCTGACGATCGCCGGCCAGCATCATCCACATGTCCTGGACCGCCGGCCCCATGCGGCAGTCATCGAGGTCGACGATATGGAACACCTCGTCGCGGCACATCATGTTGCCGGGGTGGCAATCGCCGTGCATGCGGATGGCCTGATAGGGCGTGTCGCGGTAGGCCTGTTCGACCCGCTTGAGCAGATCGCGGGCCACGGATTCATAGGCCGGCAGCAGGCTGCGTGGGATGAAATCGCCTTCGAGCAGCGTGGTCAACGAGTCATGGCCGAAGTTCTGCACCCCCAGCGCTTCGCGGTGCTCGAACGGTCGCGCGGCGCCCACGGCATGCAGGCGGCCCATCAACTGCCCGAGGCGGTAGAGCTGATCGAGGTTGCCTGGCTCCGGCGCGCGACCGCCACGGCGGGGGAACAACGTGAAGCGAAAGCCGGCGTGCTCGAACAGGGTCTTGCCGTCGTGGGTCATGGGCGCCACCACCGGCACTTCGCAGTCGGCGAGTTCGGCGGTGAAGCTGTGTTCTTCGAGGATGGCCTCGGTGGTCCAGCGGCCGGGCCGGTAGAACTTGGCGATCAGCGGCTCGCCGTCTTCGATACCGACCTGATAGACACGGTTCTCGTAACTGTTGAGGGCCAGAATGCGGGCGTCGCTGAGGAAACCGATGCTTTCGACGGCATCCAGGACCAGGTCGGGCGTGAGGGTATCGAAGGGGTGGGACATACTGACTCCTGCGCCGCGGGCAGGTGGCCGCGTCCGGCCGGTTATGTTAGCGCAGATGACCGGGTAAAGCTGCCGCTGTCGAGTAAGGGGCTCGGCCTGTCGGCCAGGGAGCTACAACTGCGTACCCAGCAGCACGTAGGAGGGGAGGAAGACCACCTTGAGGGTGACGCCTTGGCGTGCATCGATACTCACCAGATGCTGCGCCTCGCTCAAGGCACACAGCGTCTGGCCGTTGCTCAGGCCGATGCGCACTTCGCTGGGGCCTTGGGGATCATCGATGATCTGCTGGACGATCCCGGTCAGGCTGTTGTGGTCCTCCGGGCTCGGCTGGTCGGCAGCCAACAGTTGCAACCAACCGGCCTTGATCAGCGCGACCACCGGGCTGCCGATTTCCAGCGCCAGGCTCAGGGTGCTGTCGTGGGTGATCTGCGCGTCGAGATGCAGATCGCCGCCCAGCGCCAGGCGCACGATGTCGCTGCGCCCGCGGCAATCGATACGTTCCACTGTGCCCTGCAACTGATTGCGCGCGCTGGTGCGCAACATCAAACGGCCTAGCAGGTCGAGGTCGCTGGCCTCTTCGGCGGCTTCCAGCACCTGGGCCTGCAGGGCTTGCAGCTTCTGATACAGGCGCAGGACCCGTTCGCCGTCTGCCGACAAGCGAGCGCCGCCACCGCCTTTGCCACCGATGCTGCGTTCCACCAGCGGGGCCAGATTGTTCAGCTCGTCGATCGCGTCCCAGGCGCCCTTGTAACTCATGCCGGCGCTCTTCGCGGCGCGGGTGATCGAGCCCTGTTCGGCGATGTGCCGCAACAGCTCGATGCGCTGCGGGCGGCGGGCGAGGTACTGGGAGAGCAGGGTGGGCAGGGGCATGGCAGCGGGTCTTGGCAGCGAGAAAGTGCCGACGGTGCTCGCCCCGCAGTGGCAAGTCAAGGCCGTGGCGTGCCTTGGCTCGGCCGTTCCTCGGGCTTGGCCGTACGCGCCAGGCAATACACGTCGACCCGCACGGCGCCTGCGCGTCTCAACAGCAGCGCCAATGCCTGCGCCGTGGCACCGGTGGTCATCACATCATCGACGATCGCCACGTGCAGCCCGCGTACCAACGCCTTGTCGGCCAAGGCAAAGGCACTGTGCAGATTCTGCCGCCGCGCCGCCGCGTCCAGTTCCTGTTGCGCCCGAGTAGCATGGGGACGCAGCAGCAGGCGGTCGTCACAGCGGATCTGCAGCAACGGCGACAGCCAGTGAGCGAGCATCTGCGCCTGATTGAAACCACGTTTGCGCAGACGCTGGCGAGCCATGGGCACCGGCAACAAGCGCTGGGGACGCGGCAGCCCGTCGGCGAAGCCCTGCAGCAGCCAGCGCGCCAGGCCCTCGGCGAGCATGCGCCCGAGCGGCCACTGGGCGTTGTGCTTGAAGCGGGTGATCAAGGTATCGATCGGAAAGCCGTAAAACCACGGTGCCTCGACCCTGGCGAAGGCCGGAGCCTTGCGTCGGCACGGTCCGCACTCGAGGCCGGACATGGCCAGCGGCAGGGCGCAGATTTCGCAGCGTTCATCGAGCCAGGGCAGTTCTTGCTCGCACTCGCCGCAGAGTGGGTAGGGGTTGCTCGTCGCTTCATCGCAGAGCAAACAGGATTGGTTAATATTTGACCAGGTGTAAACCTTGTTGATCAGAGATGGTTGACAGTCCATGCGTCTTCCTTAACTATGCCGCTTATCCGTGTCATGGCTGTGGGTATTCCCTTCCCGCCGCCGTTCAGCCCAGCATAAACAAGGAATCGCCGATGAGCGCCAGCATCACTGCAACTACTCGTCACGACTGGTCTCTGGCCGAGGTCAAAGCACTGTTCGTCCAGCCCTTCAACGACTTGTTGTTCCAGGCGCAAACCGTTCACCGCGCGCATTTCGACGCCAATCGCGTGCAAGTCTCCACGCTGCTGTCGATCAAGACCGGCGCCTGCCCGGAAGATTGCAAATATTGTCCGCAGTCCGGCCACTACAACACCGGGCTCGAGAAAGAAAAGCTCATGGAAGTGCAGAAGGTCCTCGAAGAGGCCGCTCGTGCCAAGGCCATCGGCTCGACGCGCTTCTGCATGGGCGCCGCCTGGAAGCATCCTTCGGCCAAGGACATGCCCTACGTGCTGAAGATGGTTGCCGGGGTCAAGGCCATGGGCCTGGAAACCTGCATGACCCTGGGCAAGCTCGACCTGGAGCAGACCCAGGCATTGGCCGAGGCCGGGCTGGACTACTACAACCACAACCTCGACACCTCGCCGGAGTTCTACGGCAGCATCATCACCACCCGCACTTACGGTGAGCGCCTGCAGACCCTGGCCTACGTGCGCGACGCCGGCATGAAGATCTGCTCCGGCGGCATCCTCGGCATGGGCGAGTCGCTGGACGACCGCGCTGGCCTGCTGATTCAACTGGCCAACCTGCCAGAGCACCCGGAATCGGTGCCGATCAACATGCTGGTCAAGGTCAAGGGCACGCCGCTGGAAAACGCCGACGACGTCGATCCGTTCGACTTCATCCGCATGCTCGCGGTCGCGCGGATCATGATGCCGCAGTCCCACGTGCGCTTGTCCGCCGGCCGCGAAGCCATGAACGAGCAGATGCAGGCCCTGGCGTTCTTCGCTGGCGCCAATTCGATTTTCTACGGCGACAAGCTGCTGACCACCGCCAACCCGCAGGCAGACAAGGACATGCAACTGTTCGCGCGCCTGGGCATCCAGCCCGAAGCCGGTTATGAGCATGCCGACGAAGTGCACCAGGCGGCCATCGAGCAGGCGCTGGTGGAGCAAAAGAGCAGTGAGCTGTTCTATGACGCAGCGGTCTGAGCCACTACCCCTTACTCTGTAGTGAGGGGGCTTGCCCCCGAAAAGTGAATCAGCACCCTCAATGTGACTGACCCACCGCAGCCGGGGGCAAGCCCCCTCGCTACAGGATTCGATTTCAGAGACTGAACATGTCCTTGGATTTGCGCGCTCGCCTCGACGAGCGCCGCGCCGCCGATCTGTATCGCCAGCGCCCGCTCCTGCAGAGCCCGCAAGGGCCGCAGGTGGTGGTCGACGGCCAGGCGCTGATCGCCTTCTGCAACAACGACTACCTGGGCCTGGCCAATCACCCCGAGGTGATCAAGGCCTGGCAGGCCGGCGCCGAGCGCTGGGGCGTCGGCGGTGGCGCTTCGCATCTGGTGATCGGCCACAGCGGCCCCCATCACGCCCTCGAAGAAGCCCTGGCCGAACTCACCGGCCGGCCCCGCGCACTGCTGTTCACCACCGGCTACATGGCCAACCTGGGCACGGTCACCGCGCTGGTCGGGCAGGGCGACACCGTGCTGCAGGATCGCCTCAACCATGCCTCGTTGCTGGACGCCGGCCTGCTCAGCGGCGCGCGCTTCAGTCGCTATCTGCACAACGATGCACACAGCCTGAGTGCGCGGCTCGACAAAGCCGTGGGCGACACGCTGGTGGTCACCGACGGCGTGTTCAGCATGGATGGCGATGTCGCGGATCTGCCCGCGCTGGCCAAGGTCGCCAAGGCCCGTAGCGCCTGGTTGATGGTCGATGACGCCCATGGCTTCGGCACCCTGGGGGCCAATGGCGGCGGTGTGGTCGAGCATTTCGGTCTGACCCAGGACGATGTGCCGGTGCTGATCGGCACCCTCGGCAAGGGCTTCGGCACTGCGGGGGCCTTTGTGGCCGGCAGTGACGACTTGATCGAAGCGCTGGTGCAGTTCGCCCGTCCCTACATTTACACCACCAGCCAGCCGCCTGCGCTGGCCTGCGCAACGCTCAAGAGCCTCGAACTGCTGCGCACCGAGCATTGGCGCCGTGAGCATCTGGCGCGCTTGATCGCGCAGTTCCGCCAGGGCGCCGAGGCGCTCGGGCTGAGCCTGATGGACAGCTTCACGCCGATCCAGCCGATCATGATCGGCAGCAGCGCCCGCGCCCTGAAGCTGTCGAAGATGCTCCGCGAGCGCGGCCTGCTGGTCACCGCCATTCGCCCGCCGACCGTGCCCAACGGCAGCGCCCGCCTGCGCGTGACGCTGTCGGCGGCCCACAGCCAGGCCCAGGTGCAGCTATTGTTGAACGCATTGGCCGAGTGCTATCCGCTGCTGGAGCCCGACGATGCGTGACCGCTTGATTCTGTTGCCGGGCTGGGGCCTGGGTGTCGCGCCGCTGCAACCGCTGGCGGCGGCCTTGCAGGGGTTGGATGAGCACCTGCGCGTGGACATCGAGCCGTTGCCCAACCTGGAGTGCCATGACGTCGAGGAGTGGCTCGACGAGCTCGACGCGACGTTGCCGCTGGACACCTGGCTGGGTGGCTGGTCGCTGGGCGGCATGCTCGCCACCGAGCTGGCGGCGCGCCGTGGCGAACGCTGCTGCGGGCTGCTGACGCTGGCCAGCAACACCTGCTTCGTGGCGCGTGAGGACTGGCCACACGCCATGAGCCGCGAGCTGTTCGAGGCGTTCCTCGCCGGGTGCCAGGATTCGCCGCGGCAGACGCTCAAGCGCTTCAGCCTGCTGTGTGCGCAAGGCGCCGTGGAGGATCCGCGCGGCCTGTCGCGGCTGCTGAGTGCCGCAGCGCCGTCGACGGCCTTGGAACCGGGCCTGCAAGTCCTCGCCCGGCTGGACACTCGCGCCGCCCTGCAGGCGTATCGCGGGCCGCAATTGCACCTGTTCGCCGGCGCCGATGCGCTGGTGCCGGCCGAAGTCGCCGGCGAGCTGCTGGCCCTGTTGCCCGACGTCGAAATCGGTCTGATCGAACACGCCAGCCACGCCTTCCCGGTGGAAGACCCGCACGGTGTGGCGGGTGCTATTCAAGCTTTTCTACATGAGTCCGGTGATGACTGATTTGAGTGTGAGCGACGTCAATCGCGTGCAATTGCCCGAGCAGGTGAACAGCCTGCCAGACAAGCGCCAGGTGGCGGCGTCGTTTTCCCGTGCGGCGGCGAGCTATGACAGCGTCGCGCAATTGCAACGAGATGTCGGGCAGGCTTTGCTGGCGCGGTTGCCAGCGGATTGCAACCCGCAGCGGTGGGTCGATCTGGGCAGCGGTACCGGACATTTCAGCCGCGTGCTGGCCGAGCGTTTCCCGCAGGCCCAAGGCGTGGCGGTGGACATCGCCGAAGGCATGCTGCGCCATGCGCGCAGTCTCGGCGGTGCGCAGCAGTACATCGTCGGCGATGCCGAGCAATTGCCGTTGGCGGACGCCAGTTGCGACCTGCTGTTTTCGAGCCTGGCGGTGCAGTGGTGCGGTGACTTCGCCGCGGTGCTGGCCGAGGCCGGGCGGGTGCTGCGCCCGGGGGGCATCATGGCCTTCGCCAGCCTGTGCGACGGCACGCTGTTCGAGTTGCGTGACAGTTGGCGCGCGGTGGATTGCGGCGTGCACGTCAATCGCTTCCGACCGCTGGCGCGTTATGAGCAACTGTGTGCCGACAGTGCCCTGCGGGTGCTGGCCTTGGCGGCGGTACCCCACGTCTTGCATTACCCCGACGTGCGCGACCTGACCCACGAGCTCAAGGCCCTGGGCGCGCACAATATCAACCCCGGGCGCCCGGGTGGCCTGACCGGCCGCCAGCGCATCAAAGGGCTGATCGATGCCTATGAAACCCTGCGCCAGCCCGCCGGGCTGCCCGCGACCTATCAAGTGATCTATGGGGTGATGCACAAGCCTGCCTCGGGAGTTCGTACATGAGCGCCGCATTTTTCATCGCCGGTACCGATACCGATGTCGGCAAGACCACAGTCGCGGCCGGCCTGCTGCATGCCGCCAGGCTCAACGGCCACAGCACCCTGGGGGCCAAGCCTGTGGCCTCGGGCTGCGAGGTGACCCCCAAGGGCCTGCGCAACAGTGACGCCTTGGCGTTGATCGCTGAAAGCTCGATCCAATTGCCTTATGCACAGGTCAACCCATTCGCCTTCGAGCCGGCCATCGCCCCCCATCTGGCGGCGCGGGAAGCCGGCGTCGCGCTGAACGTGCAGGGGTTGCTGGCGCCGATGCGGCATATTCTCGCGCAGCAGGCGGACTTCACCTTGATCGAAGGCGCGGGCGGCTGGCGTGTGCCCCTGTCGGATCAGGCCAATCTGTCCGACCTGGCCATGGCGCTCAAGCTGCCGGTGATTCTGGTGGTGGGGGTGCGGCTGGGCTGTATCAGCCACGCGCTGCTGAGCGCCGAGGCCATCGCCCGTGACGGGCTGCAGCTGGCGGGGTGGGTGGCGAACGTCATCGACCCCAAGACCTCCCGGCTGGAGGAGAACCTCGCGACCCTGGCCGAGCGGCTGCCAGCACCGTGTCTGGGCCGGGTGCCGCATTTGAAGGGGGCATCGGCGCAGGCGGTGGCGGACTACATCCAGCTGGACCTTCTTGAGCTTTAATCGGATCTGCGCGCTGCGTCACAGACCGTCAGTCTTGTTGGCGGGATTTTACTGGGCCTAGGTGCTTTACTAGTGTCTATTAGCCATCCACCCAGTGGAGTCGCGCCATGAACATCAGCGCCAGTACTGCCTACAGCTCCGGCCTGTCTGCCATCCAGACGGGTATGACGCGCCTGGACCAGGCCTCCAGCGATATCGCCAACAGTGCGTCCGCCACCAGCCAATCGTCGAATTACCAGGCTGAGCGCCTGCGCGGTGTCGACCGCAGCCAGCTCGACCCTGCCAGCGCGGCGGTGGAAATGCTCCAGGCGCAGATCCAGGTGCAGGCCGGCACCAAGGTCGAAAAGGCCGCCGATCAAGCGCTCGGGTCGCTGATCGATATCTACGCTTGATTACAGCGCCCTTGCTCGGGGGCGTCGTTCATCTGCAAGCCCCTCGCTTCGCTTGCCGTCTGTCTGATCTCTGCCTTTGAATCGCTAACCGATGCTGCCCGCCAGCCGCTCTGCCGCGCCCGCGACAAAGTGCCTCTTGCCATCGGCCGCCGAGCGACGCTTGACAATCGGGGTGGCCGAAACGTATGTTTCAAACACCTGTTTGACCTGCGCGGAAATCCTTCCCCGTTCCGCAGCGGCTATTGACCCTCACCAAGTTCATCAGCAGAGGTTTATCGCTATGCCTGACTACAAGGCCCCCTTGCGTGACATTCGTTTCGTCCGTGACGAACTGCTCGGGTACGAAGCGCACTACCAGAGCCTGCCAGGCTGCGAAGAAGCCACCCCGGACATGGTCTCGGCCATCCTTGAGGAAGGCGCCAAGTTCTGTGAACAGGTGCTGGGCCCGCTGAACCGCGTGGGTGACACCGAAGGCTGCACCTGGAGCGAATCCGGGGTGAAGACGCCGACCGGCTTCAAACAGGCCTATCAACAGTTCGTCGAAGGCGGCTGGCCGAGCCTGGCCCATGACGTCGCCCACGGTGGCCAAGGGCTGCCGGAGTCCCTGGGCCTGGCGGTCAGTGAAATGGTCGGCGGCGCCAACTGGTCGTGGGGCATGTACCCTGGCCTGTCCCATGGCGCGATGAACACCATCTCCGCCCACGGCACCCCTGAACAGCAAGAGGCTTACCTGACCAAGCTGGTCACGGGTGAGTGGACCGGCACCATGTGCCTGACCGAATCCCACTGCGGCACCGACCTGGGCATGTTGCGCACCAAGGCCGAGCCGCAGGCCGATGGTTCCTACAAGATCACCGGTACCAAGATCTTCATCTCCGCCGGCGAACACGACATGGCCGAGAACATCGTCCACATCGTGCTGGCGCGCCTGCCCGATGCCCCGGCAGGCACCAAAGGCATCTCGCTGTTCATCGTGCCGAAATTCCTGCCGAGCATCGAAGGCAGCCTGGGCGAGCGCAACGCGGTCACCTGTGGTTCCATCGAGCACAAGATGGGCATTCACGGCAACGCCACCTGCGTGATGAACTTCGACGCCGCCACCGGCTTTTTGATCGGCCCGGCCAACAAGGGCCTGAACTGCATGTTCACCTTCATGAACACCGCGCGCCTGGGCACTGCGCTGCAAGGTCTGGCACACGCCGAAGTGGCCTTCCAGGGCGGCCTCGAGTACGCCCGCGACCGCCTGCAGATGCGCTCGCTGACCGGCCCCAAGACACCCGACAAGGCCGCCGACCCGATCATCGTGCACCCCGATGTCCGGCGCATGCTGCTGACCATGAAGGCCTTCGCCGAAGGTAACCGGGCGATGGTCTACTTCACCGCCAAGTTGGTGGACATCGTCAAGTTCAGCCAGGACGAAGAAGAGCGCAAGCGCGCCGATGGACTGCTGGCGTTCATGACCCCGATCGCCAAGGCGTTCATGACCGAGGTCGGTTTCGAGTCCGCCAACCACGGCGTGCAGATCTACGGCGGCCATGGCTTCATCGCCGAGTGGGGCATGGAGCAGAACGTGCGCGACAGCCGCATCTCGATGCTCTACGAGGGCACCACCGGCATCCAGGCGCTCGACCTGCTGGGCCGTAAAGTGCTGATGACCCAGGGCGAAGCGCTCAAGGGCTTCACCAAGATCGTCCACAAGTTCTGCCAGGCCAACGAAGGCGTCGAGGCGGTCAACGAGTTCGTCACGCCGCTGGCGCAGCTGAACAAGGAGTGGGGCGAGATCACCATGAAGGTCGGTATGGCGGCCATGAAAGACCGCGAAGAAGTCGGCGCCGCGTCGGTGGATTACCTGATGTATTCGGGTTATGCCTGCCTGGCGTACTTCTGGGCCGACATGGCACGCCTGGCGGCGGAAAAACTCGCCGCGGGTACCACCGAGGAGGCCTTCTACACCGCCAAGCTGCAGACCGCGCGCTTCTACTTCCAGCGCATTCTGCCGCGCACTCGCACACACGTGGCGGCCATGCTGTCCGGTGCGGGCAACCTGATGCAGATGGATGAAGAGGCCTTCGGCCTGTCGTACTGAGTCCACGTTCATGTAGCGAGGGGGCAAGCCCCCTCGCTACATGAGCGGTTTGGCGAAAAATCCTAAACCTTTCTGTTTTCCGGCCGATACACGTGCAGGCACAATGCCATGTATGTTTTGACGGCCGGAGTTTTGCCTTTGCCGCGTTTATCTGCTGCTCGAATCAGCCACTTCCTGCCCTCGCTGCTATTGCTGCTGGCCGGGCTGGCGGCGGCCTATGTGCGCGACCTGAACGTGTTCTTCACATCGCTGTTCAACGTCCTGCCAACCCTGGTGCTGCTGCTGGGTGGCGCCTATTGCGCGGTGTATCGCCGCCAGCGCGAGCTGTTCCTGATGGTCACGGTGTACATCGCCTACTATCTGCTCGATACCCAGACCGACTTCTACCGCGACAACGGCACACTGCGCACGGACGCGGCGGTGGTCTTCCATCTGGTCTGCCTGTTGCTGCCGATGCTCTATGGGCTGTTCGGCGCCTGGGCGGAGCGCACCCATCTGTTCCAGGACATCGTCGCGCGCTGCGCGGTGTTGCTGGCCGTGGGCGCGGTAGCGCTGGGGCTGGAGCAGAGCTTTCCGGTGGCGCTGCTGGACTGGCTCGCGGACATCCGCTGGCCATCGCTGCACGGCCAGTGGATGAGCTTGATCCAGTTGGCCTACCCGATGTTCTTCATCGCCTTCGTGGTGCTCACGGTGCAGTACCTGCGCTTCCCGCGGCCCTTGCATGCCGCGCAACTTGTGGGCCTGGTCGGGCTGTTCTGGGCGCTGCCGAAGACTTTCATCCTGCCCTTCACCCTGAACATTCTGTGCAGTCAGGTGATGCTGATGATCGCCGCCGCAGTGGCCCACGAGGCCTATCAGATGGCCTTCCGCGACGAGCTGACCGGCCTGCCGGGGCGTCGCGCGCTCAACGAACGCATGCAGCGCCTGGGGCGCAATTACGTGCTGGCGATGACCGACGTCGATCACTTCAAGAAATTCAACGACACCCACGGTCACGACGTCGGCGATCAGGTGCTGCGCCTGGTGGCCAGCAAGCTGTCGAAAGTCAGCGGCGGCGGCCGTGCCTACCGTTATGGCGGCGAGGAGTTCGCGCTGGTATTCGCCGGCAAGACCCTGGAGGAATGCCTGCCCCATCTGGAAGTGATACGTGGGGTGATCGCCGCCTACAACATCCAGCTGCGCAACCCCGATCGTCCGCAGGATGACCAGCAGGGTCGCCAGCGTCGGGCCGGATCGGCAGCGACCAGCGTGTCGGTAACGGTGAGTATCGGTGTGTGCGAGCGCATGCCCGAGCAGCGCACCCCCGAGGAAGTCCTCAAGGCCGCCGACCAGGCGCTGTATGCCGCCAAGGGTGCGGGCCGCAACTGCGTGATCAGCTATGGCCAGAATCGCCGTGGCGCGGTGCGTACCCCAGCCACCGCCTGACCGCCGCTCTGTAGCGAGGGGGCTTGCCCCCGATTCGGCCAGTCTTGAACATTGCTGATGCTGCGGCGATTTTCGGGGGCAAGCCCCCCCGCTACAGGTGACTGGGTGGTCACAAGTCGACGCTATGTCTCCGAAAAGTTGTTGGGCTACACTGCCCTGAATCGACTTTTCCAGCTCTGTTCTCTAGAGGTTGCCATGGCTGACTACAAAGCGCCGCTGCGCGATATGCGCTTCATCCTCAACGAAGTTTTCGACGTGTCCAGCCAGTGGGCGCAGTTGCCGGCCCTGGCTGACGTCGTGGATGCCGATACCGTCGAGGCGATTCTCGAGGAGGCGGGCAAGGTCACCAGCAAAGGCATCGCGCCGCTGAGCCGCGCCGCCGACGAGGAAGGCTGCCACTGGCACGAGGGCGCCGTCACCACGCCTGCCGGCTTCCTGCAGGCCTATCGCACCTATGCCGAAGGCGGCTGGGTGGGCGTGGGCGGCGACCCGCAGTTCGGCGGCATGGGCATGCCCAAGGTGGTGTCGGCCCAGGTCGAGGAAATGGTCAACTCCGCCAGCCTGTCGTTCGGCCTGTACCCGATGCTCACCGCCGGTGCCTGCCTGTCGATCCTCGCCCATGCCAGCGAAGCGCTCAAACAGGCTTATCTGCCCAATATGTACGCCGGTGTGTGGGCCGGTTCCATGTGCCTCACCGAGCCCCATGCGGGCACCGACCTGGGCATCATCCGCACCAAGGCCGAGCCCCAGGCCAACGGTACCTACAGGGTCAGCGGCACGAAGATCTTCATCACCGGCGGTGAACATGATCTGACCGAGAACATCATCCACCTGGTACTGGCCAAGCTGCCCGACGCGCCGGCTGGGCCGAAGGGCATCTCGCTGTTCCTGGTGCCCAAGTTCCTGGTCAACGACGACGGCAGCCTGGGCGAGCGCAACACGGTCACCTGTGGCTCCATCGAGCACAAGATGGGCATCCAGGCCTCGGCCACTTGCGTGATGAACTTCGACGGCGCCGAGGGCTATATAGTCGGCGAGCCGAACAGGGGCCTGGCGGCGATGTTCACCATGATGAACTATGAGCGCCTGGGCGTGGGTATTCAGGGCCTGGCCTCGGGCGAGCGCTCGTACCAGAACGCCGTGGAGTACGCCCGCGATCGCCTGCAAAGCCGTTCGCCTGCCGGCCCGCAAGCCAAGGACAAAGTTGCCGACCCGATCATCGTCCACCCCGATGTGCGCCGCATGTTGCTGACCATGAAGGCCAGCAACGAGGGCGGCCGGGCGTTTTCATCCTATGTGGCGCTGCAACTCGACCGGGCCAAGTTCTCCGAGGACGCTACCGAGCGCAAGCGTGCCGAGGACCTGGTGGCCTTGCTGACACCCGTGGCCAAGGCCTTCCTGACCGACCTGGGGCTGGAAACCACCGTGCACGGCCAGCAGATTTTCGGCGGTCACGGCTACATCCGCGAGTGGGGTCAGGAGCAGCTGGTGCGTGATGTGCGCATCACCCAGATCTACGAAGGCACCAATGGCATCCAGGCCCTCGACTTGATGGGCCGCAAGGTGGTGGGCAATGGCGGCGCCTCGTACAAGATCTTCGCCGAAGAGATTCGCTGGTTCGTCGCGCAAACCGGCGGCGAGATGGCCGAATTCACCAAGCCGCTGAGTGCTGCACTGGACAACCTCGACCAGCTCACCACCTGGGTCATCGAGCAGGCGCTGCACAATCCCCAGGAAATCGGCGCGGCCTCGGTGGAGTACCTGCAGGTGTTCGGCTACACCGCCTATGCCTATATGTGGGCCTTGATGGCGCAGGCAGCGCTGGGCAAGGAAGGCCAAGAGGCGTTCTACGCCAGCAAGCTGGGCACCGCACGGTTCTTCTTCGCCCGGTTGCTGCCACGGATCCATTCGCTGACCGCCTCGGTCAAGGCCGGTAGCGGGTCCCTGTACCTTCTGGACGCCGAGCAATTCTGAATGGTGTAAGTCATGGCTTACAACATGTGGTGCTGATCGCCTATTTCCACAATCAAGCCCACTGGGTATCTTTAACTCACGGATGTAGCGCAGGAAGCGCCAAGGAAATAAACGGAATCACCCGCCAGGACGGTGGGACAGAAAAGGATGTCTTGGGACACATACTGCAAAACCCCGCTCAGGCGGGGTTTTTCGTTTGGGCGGGTTTTACCCCACCGCGAGCGTTACCGGTTTGCCTATCCGCGCCAGCATCCCCACCAGCGTATCGAGGGTGAACTTCGCCGTTTTTTTGTTTATCACGTCCGAGACCCTCGGCCGGCTTACACGCAGAGCCAGTGCGGCGTCAGACTGCTTCAGATGATTGACCTGGATCCAGGTAGCCACCTCAGTCATGAGCTGTACCTTCAATCGACGGATATCTTCGATTTCATTCTGGGAAACGGCTTCCAGTTGCGCCGCTTCTTTTGCCGGGAAGCCAAGTTCCAAAAAGATATTGCTACCGATTTCAGTTATGTGACTGATCTTCACCTCATCGTCCATTTTTTATCCTCTGTTCATCCTGGCTACGGCGCCATACCGCCGAGAAATGATCTGCATGTCATGTTTGCACAGCGCTTGGGTCTTTTTTTGAAAGCAGTGAAGTACGTAAATTGCTTCCGGGAATTTGGCTACGAAGACGACCCTGAAAATCCCCTCGGCGCCGCTAAGCCGGATTTCAATGATCCCGGAGCCGATGCCGCTCAGGGCTTTCCAGTCTTCAGGGGATTCGCCCGATTCGACCTTTGCGAGCTGGAAACCAGCCTGCCTGCGAATAGGCGCAGGAAACTGCAGGATGTCTTCGAGGGTGGTATCCAGCCATAGGATACGCTTGGAATTCGTCATGCTGACCGCCGTGCGTATAAAATTTTATACGTTGCAGCGCTGCATGCAAGCGTCATCGCTGGAAAAAATGTAACAAAAGGATGGGGCGCCATCTTCATAGGCCTCTCCTGAGCGGAAAGGCCAAAGACTAAAGATCAAGCCCAGGCGCGAATGTCAGGAGCAGGCTTGATCTTTTGTAGGAAGGGTCTGCTTCTAGCCAGGCTCAACGCTTGGCGATGATATACACCGCATGGATGATGCCGGGGATGTAGCCGCACAGGGTCAGCAGGATGTTGAGCCAGAAGGCGCCGCCGAAGCCGACCTGCAGAAACACGCCGACAGGGGGCAGGATGATTGCGAAGATGATGCGAATAAGGTCCATGGTAGTGCTCCAAAGGTCGTTACTCTAATGACCTTTGGCGCGCGAGAAGATTCCGACGATCACCGGCAACCCGCTATTGCTCAATCACTTGCAGCACACAGCGTAGAAAAAACGCCCGAACCTAACCTGTCCGGCTCGGGACGTTGCGCGATAACGCAAGACGGTATTCGTGGACCTGATAAAGCGCTTAGGGTTTTGCGCCAACGCCTAGGATGATGCGGCAGGGCGTATCGCGGGCAGAGCCCGCTCCCACGGAGTGGGTTGATCTGTGTGGGAGCGGGCTCTGCCCGCGAAGCGCGCCAGGGCTTCAAGGCCATCGGTATGGGTGCGCACGACGAAGGCCGGCTGCCGGAAGCCATGACTGCGGTCCTGGTCGACAATGACGATATCGGCATGGACGTCCCAGCTACGTTCCAGCGCCAGTGGCGGGTGCTGAGGGCTGCCATCGATGATCAACAGAATATGCAGGGTGCGGCACAGGCTGGCTGCCGCGCGGCAATACTCGGCGGTCATCCCCCCGCAGCCAGTATCCAGAACGATGGCCGCGGTGTTGGCGTCCACGGTGGCATTGAGTGCAGGCAGGTCGTCAGCGCGCAGCTGCGACGGCTTATCACCCACATACAGAATCCCGCTATTGCGGCGCTTGCTCTGACCCCAGCGGCGCGCCAGATCGAGCGCTGCCTGGCGGGCCGACGCGAGGCTGGGTCGTGGCCAGATCAGCGTTGCCTGGTGGCCGGCGGTGCTTGCTTCGCGGGCAGAGCCCGCTCCCACAGGGGGGACCAGGTGCATGGGTGGGGTGAATTTGTCGGTGTAGAGGTTGTCAAGTTGGCGGGATGCCGCAGGGACCTCAAGATCCGCTGTAAAACGACGCAAACTGAATAGACTCATTCGCTCAGGCCTATCTAAATGCTAATCGGCAAAGGCGCAGTAAAATCGCTGCGCGGGGCGTTTATGTGTCTCAGCCCCTTTGATTGCCGATAGACTAGGCCGCTGCTGGCAACGGCTCCATTTCGATTTAGCAGTATTTTTGATAAGTGATGCTTATGGATTTCAAGCAGCTGCGGTATTTCGTCGCGGTCTATGAAGAGGGGCACGTTGGCCGCGCGGCCGAGCGTCTGGCGTTGTCGCAGCCGGCGCTCTCGCAACAGATTCGCCAGCTCGAACACAACCTCGATGTGAGCCTGTTCGAGCGCAGCAACAAGCGCCTGTTGCCGACCCTGGCCGCCCACACCCTGTACAACCACGCCGTGCCATTGCTCGATGGGCTGCAGCGAGCGCGCGAGGCGTTGGGCAACTTCAAGGGCCAGGCGGTGCGCACCCTGGCCATCGGCGTATTGCAAACCGTGCATCCGAGCCTGGTGCCGCAATTGCTCGAAGGCGTGCGCAAGGCGCAGCCCCATCTGGTGGTGCAGATCTACGAGCTGTCGGGGCTGGAGATCGAGCGGCGGCTGCTCAGCGGCGTGCTGGATATCGGCATTGGTTACCTGCCGCCGCGCCAGCCGGGTTTGCATGGCGTGCTGCTCTATGAGGACGAGTTGCAGGTGGTGATCCCCGAGGAGCATCCGCTGCGCGAGTTCAAGAAGGTCTCGCTGGCGCAGGCGGTGGACTTGCCGATGCTGCTGTTGGGCGAAGAATTTCAGCTGCGGCAGATCTGGCAGGGGCAACTGGCCAATCTGGGGCGGCGCCCGCAGGTGCAGGCCGAGCTCAACACCATGGCGGCGATCCTCGACAGCCTGCCCGGTACCGCACTGGCGACGGTGCTGCCGGGCCGCGCGCGGGTGGCGCAAGAGGATGCGGGGCTGCTGTGGAAGCCCCTGAGCGAGCCACGCGTGCCGCTCAAGGTCGGGCTGGTGTATCGCGATGCGCAGCGCCAGCAGGCGTCCGTACAGTTATTGCAACAGGTATTGGAATCGCGAGCCCCCCACCTGTAGCGGGGGGGCTTGCCCCCGAAAATTCTCAATCCAGTCGCTGAGTCGGAGTCGGGTTGGATTTTTCGGGGGCAAGCCCCCCCGCTACAGGGATCAAGCCATGATGCGGCAGTAAAACTTCCACTCCTCTTCCAGCGCATGGGCCAGGTTCGCCGCCTGGCGAAAGCCATGGCGCTCCTCGGGATAAAAATGCCCTTCAGCCGGCAAGCCGTTGCGCTGCAAGGCGTCGAGCATGCTGCGAGTCTGCTGGGGCACCACCACGGCATCCAGCTCGCCCTGAAAGAAGATCACCGGCACCTTGATGCGCTCGGCATGCAACAGCGGCGTGCGCGCCTCGTAACGTTCGCTATCAACCTCGGGATCGCCGATCAGCCAGTTCAGATAGTCACTCTCGAACTTGTGCGTATCCCGGGCCAGCGCCGCCGGGTCGCTCACCCCATACAGGCTGGCGCCGCCGCGAAACACATCGCGAAACGCCAGGGCGCATAACGTCGTATAACCGCCCGCACTGCTGCCGCGAATGAACGCCCGCCGCGCGTCGATCAACCCCAGCGCCGCCAGATGCTCGACCGCCGCGCAGGCATCCTCGACATCGCTGACGCCCCAGTTGCCCTGCAACGCCTGGCGATAGGCCCGGCCGTAGCAGGTGCTGCCGCGGTAGTTGATGTCGGCGACGGCAAAACCGCGCTGCGTCCAGTACTGGATACGCGGCTCGAACACCGGGTAGCAACTCGAAGTAGGCCCGCCATGAATGAACACCAGTAAAGGTGGCAGCGCTTGCGGGCTGGCCGGCGGATAGAAAAAACAGTGCGCCTGGCCATCGCCACTGGGATAGGCGTGCGGCTGCGGCACGCTGATGTGCTCGGCGGCCAGCGGCGCTTCGCCACCGGCCAGCACTTGCACCTCATGGCTGCGCCGATCGATGGCGATCACCGCAGAAGGACAGGTCGCCGAGGCAGCGATGGCATAGAAACACGCGTTGTCGGCCGCCAACTGACGGAAGCGGCTGAACTCGCCGGTGTAGTCGAGCGTCGAGCCGTCGGCGTCGTTGCACAGCCCGAGGCGGGCGAAGCCATTCTCGAACCAGCTGGCCAAGTAGGTGTGGTCGGCCAGCGGCAGCCAACTGCTGGCGCCCAGTTGCCAGGGCGCGCCGGCATGATCGGCGGCCTTGGCGGGCAGCGCATGCCAGCCGGCCGGGCTCTCCCGCCAGGGCTGCCAGAAGCCATTACGGTCGGACAGGCACTGCACCCGACCTTGCTCGTCGATGCGCGGCTGTTGCAGGGATTCGGCGTGCGCGCCGTCGCCCGCAAGGCAGTAGGGCTTGTGCCAGCCGCGACCGTCGAGGGTGCGTTCGGCGCACATCAGCCGCGTTGCAGTCCAGGGCTGCTCGGGGTGCGACCACTCGATCCAGGCCAGCCGCGAGCCATCCGGACACAGCACCGGGGCGGCGTAGAAATCGGCGCCCTCGGCCAGCACCTGACGCGCGCCTGCTTCGGCATCGATGGCCACCAGGCGATGGATCGGATAAGGCGCGCCGGGTTCCTCCTCGACCGCCAGCACCTGGCCGTCGGCGAAACTCAGGTCGCCGTAGCGGCGTATGTCATGGGTGAGGGGATGGGGCGCGCTGCCATCGAGGGCCTGGCGATAGAGCTGCTGATCGCGCTCGTTGACGAACACCAAGGCGTCTTCAGCCAGACAGAACGAGCCGCCGCCGTATTCATAGACGCGGCTGCGCACGCTGAAACCCTCGGGTGTCAGGCAGTGCGCCTGGTTGCCTTGCCATTGCCAGATACGGGTGGCGCCGTCGCTGGGGCGGTATTCGCTCCAGAACACCCCGGCCGCGCCGATACGCAGCTCGGCGAAATCGGTGGCGGCGGCGACGGCCTGTGCGGCGCTGAACAGCTCAGCTTTTGGCGATGAGACGGGAGTTTCGTTCATTGCGGAAGGCCAGTTGGTCGATAGTCGCAGTCGCGTGTTCGGCCTCCTCCCGCGCCCGCAGAATGATGCCGTGATCGACTGATTTGCTGCACACCGGGTCTGCATTGCTGGCATCGCCGGTAAGCATGAACGCCTGGCAGCGACAGCCGCCAAAGTCCTTTTCTTTTTCATCACAGGAGCGGCACGGCTCGGGCATCCAGTCATAGCCGCGAAAACGGTTGAAACCGAACGAATCGTACCAAATGTGCTGCATGCTGTGGTCACGCACATTGGGGAACTCGATCGGCATCTGCCGCGCGCTATGGCAAGGCAGGGCGGTGCCGTCGGGCGTCACGGTAAGGAACACGCTGCCCCAGCCGTTCATGCAGGCTTTGGGGCGTTCCTCATAGTAGTCCGGGGTGACGAAAATCAGCTTGCACGGATTGCCCGCCGCCGCCAGACGCTCGCGGTATTCGTTGGTGATGCGTTCGGCGCGCACCAGTTGGTCCTTGGTCGGCAGCAGCCCTACGCGGTTGAGTTCGGCCCAGCCGTAGAACTGGCAGGTGGCGAGCTCGACGAAGTCCGCCTCCAGGGCGATGCACAGCTCGATGATCTGGTCGATCTTGTCGATGTTGTGCCGGTGGGTGACGAAGTTGAGCACCATCGGATAACCGTGGGCCTTGACCGCCCGGGCCATCTCGAGCTTTTGCGCGAAGGCCTTTTTCGAGCCGGCGAGCATGTTGTTGACCTGCTCGTCGCTGGCCTGAAAGCTGATCTGGATGTGGTCCAGGCCGGCTTTCTTGAAGTCGCTGATCTTCTGCTCGGTGAGGCCGATGCCGGAAGTGATCAGGTTGGTGTAGTAGCCCAGCTGCCGGGCTTCGCCGATCAGTTCGGCGAGGTCCTGGCGCACCAGCGGTTCGCCGCCGGAGAAACCCAGCTGCGCGGCGCCCATTTCCCGTGCCTCGCGCATCACCTTGACCCACTGCTCGGTGCTCAGCTCCTTGCCCTGCCTGGCGAAATCCAGCGGGTTGGAGCAATACGGGCACTGCAACGGGCAGCGGTAGGTCAGCTCGGCGAGCAGCCACAGCGGCAGGCCGACGGGCGGGGTCGGTGGAATGTGGGGCTGATGGGGCAAGTGGGACTCAGCGAAGCTCGATCCAGTGCTCTGCACGAGCGACCTCCATGAATTGCTCGATGTCGTCGCCCAGTTCCGGAACATCCGGGAACTGCGCGGCCAACGTCGTGATGATGGCGGCAACGTCGCGCTGGCCGTCGATCAGACCGCCGATCAGGGCTGCGCTTTCGTTGAGTTTGATCATGCCTTCGGGGTAGAGCAGCACATGGCCTTTCTGCGCCGGTTCGTACTGGTAGCGGTAGCCTTGGCGCCAGTGCGGCGTCTTGCTGCGATCGAAGCTCATAGCGGGATTCCTTTGTGCCAGACGCGCTGGTCGGTGACGCTGTGATAGGGCGGGCGGTTCAGCTCGTAGGCCATGCTCATGGCGTCGAGCATGCTCCAGAGTATGTCCAGTTTGAACTGCAGGATTTCCAGCATGCGCTGCTGGCCGGCTGCGGTGGTGTAGTGCTCCAGGGTGATCGCCAGACCGTGCTCGACATCGCGGCGTGCCTGGCCCAGGCGCGTGCGGAAGTATTCGTAGCCGGCCGGGTCGATCCATGGGTAGTGCTGCGGCCAGCTGTCGAGGCGCGATTGGTGGATCTGCGGCGCGAACAGTTCGGTGAGCGAGCTGCTGGCGGCTTCCTGCCAACTGGCGCGGCGGGCGAAGTTGACGTAGGCGTCGACGGCGAAGCGCACGCCGGGCAGCACCAGCTCCTGGGAGCGCAGTTGGTCCGGGTCCAGACCCACGGCCTGGCCCAGACGCAGCCAGGCTTCGATGCCGCCGTCCTCGCCGGGGGCGCCGTCGTGGTCGAGCAGGCGCTGGATCCATTCGCGGCGGATCTCGCGGTCCGGGCAGTTGGCGAGGATGGCCGCGTCCTTCAGGGGGATGTTGACCTGATAGTAGAAGCGATTGGCGACCCAGCCCTGGATCTGTTCGCGGGTCGCGCGGCCTTCGTACATCGCCACGTGATAGGGGTGGTAGATGTGATAGAACGCGCCCTTGGCGCGCAGGGCCTGTTCGAACTCGGCCGGGGTCATGGGTGTGTCGGTCATGCTGTTCTCCCGCAGAAAACTGTCTTGATGGCTGCCCTGTAACCTGTAGCGAGGGGGCTTGCCCCCGATTGCGGTGTATCAGGCTCAACCCTGTCGCTGGCACGATTTTCGGGGGCGAGCCCCCTCGCTACAGTCGGGGGATCGCGATGGCATCAAAGCTCGATACTCATCCCGTCGAAGGCCACTTCCACACCGCGGCGGGTCAGTTCGGCGCGTTCGGCGGAGTCTTCGTCGAGGATCGGGTTGGTGTTGTTGATGTGGATCAGCACCTTGCGCGGTTTGCTCAGGCCGTCCAGCACCTCCAGCATGCCGCCGGGGCCGTTCTGCGCCAAATGGCCCATCTCGCGGCCGGTGCGGGTGCCGACGCCGCGGCGCTGCATTTCGTCGTCTTCCCACAGCGTGCCGTCCACCAGCAGGCAATCAGCGGCGCCCATGCGCTCCAGCAGTGGGCCGTCGACCTTGCCCAGGCCCGGCGCATAGAACAGCGTGCCGCCGGTGTTGAGGTCCTCGACGATCAGGCCGATGTTGTCTCCGGGGTGCGGATCGAAGCGGTGCGGCGAGTAGGGCGGCGCGGCGCTGCGCAGCGGGAAGGGCGTGAAGCGCAAGCCCGGGCAGGCGTCGATGACGAAGCTGCCGTCGAGCTCGATGCGCCGCCGATCCAGACCGCCGTTCCAGTGGGTGAGCATGTTGAACACCGGAAAGCCGGTGGTCAGGTCCTGGTGGACCATGTCGGTGCACCAGACTTGATGCGGGCAGCCTTCGCGCAGGCTCAGCAAGCCGGTGGTGTGGTCGATCTGACTGTCCAGCAGGATGATCGCGTCGATGCCGGTGTCGCGCAGGGCCCGGGCCGGTTGCAGCGCCGGGAAGCTTTGGAGCTGCGCACGGATGTCGGGCGAGGCGTTGCACAGGATCCAGTGCACGCCGTCATCGGACAGGGCAATGGACGACTGCGTGCGGGGCAGGGCGCGCAGGGTGCCATCGCGCAAGCCCTTGCAGTTCACGCAATTGCAGTTCCATTGTGGAAAACCACCGCCGGCGGCGGACCCGAGAATCTGGACGTACATGGCAACTCCATGGCGAAGGCCGAAAATGAAAACGCCCCGGCGAACCGAGGCGTGGTGCAGCGCTTGCTGATCAACGGCTAGCGAAATACATGGTGACTTCGAAGCCGATACGCAGGTCAGTGTATGCAGGTTTGGTCCACATGGGAGTACTCCTTCCGGGTTGTCAGAGCGGTCGCTCGTTACACTTTAGTCTGCCTGGGTGGGCGGACGTTCAGCGGCATAGGGTACATGTTACTGAATTTACCTTCGCGCAGATGCCCCCGATCCTGCGAAAGGCTTTTGCGCGACGTGTAATTATCTGGTCGGTACATTTTATTGGGCAAGTGACAGATGATGAATTCAGCCGGGCGGTGGTGACCTGTAGCGAGGGGGCTTGCCCCCGATCCGGAGTGTCAGTCACCACGGATGACACTGATGTATCTTTCGGGAGCAAGCCCCCTCGCCACAGGAAAGCGGAGAGTCTCACGACATCTGTGCATCCCGTGCCTCGTTCACATCGCGCCACTGCGGCCCGGGCGCGGCCTCGTTGGCCAGGCACAGCCAGCCGCCGGTCGCTTCCTGCAATTGGCGCACGGCATCGAGCAATTGCGCGGGCTGGATAAGCTGCAACGCCTGCTGCAACTGGCGCAGATAGCTGCCTGGGTAACCGCCCAGGTGGGCCTGCCAGAGCGTGTCGGCCAAGGCGCTGCTTTCCATCTCTTCCACACTCAAGCGCGCGCTCAGCGCCTGACACTGATGGTGCAGGCCCTGAGTGCCCTGGCTGGCGATCAGCTTGGGCAGGGTGTCGAGAAAGGCTTCGATGTGCTCCAGCAATTCGACGCAGCCGGTGGCCGGCGACTGTACGCCGAATACCAGCCCGGCGCGGCCGGCGATCTGCCGGAAGCTGCTGAACACCGCATAGCCCAACTGCAACTCGACCCGCAGGCGCTGATAGAACGGCATCTGGCACAGATGGGCGATCAGGCGCCAGAGCGCTTCGTCGGCCACGGTTTGCGTCGGCGTCGGGCAGAACAGCACCAGGGCGTGCTCGCTGGAGTCGGTGGGGACCTGGCTCCACAAGCGCTCGCGCAAGGGCACGATGGGTGTCGAAAGGGTCCGGTCCGGCGCCCCGGGCAGGCGATGCAGTGCGCCATTCAGTGCGCTGCGGGTGGCCTCGCCGATGCCCAGGCCCATGCCGTCCCAGCGCGCCTGGGACCAGAGCTTCTGCAATTTGAGCGGTTTGATGTCTTCATGGGCGAAGCGCACTTGCGTCTGGTAATGCCCAAGGCAGTGTTCGGGCAATCGCTTGAGCAGATGCCGAATGGGCATGGCCTGTGGCGCTGCCGCATCCCGGGGCAACCGCCAGATCTCCGGGGGCGGCGCGGTGAGGCACTCCAGGGCGTGCTCGAGAATCGCCGGCATCGGCTCTTCGACGCCACTCAGGCGCAGCTGCCAGTCATCGCCCAGGCTGCTGAAGTTGACCTTCACCCCGGCCTGCAGCGCCTCATCGGTCAGACGCCGCAGGCTGTGTTCGATCAGTGCCCACAGGCCGGTCTGGCGCGAGGCGTTGAGGCGCCAGCGCAGCGTGAGCACGGCGTCGAAGCCGCTCTGATCGGCGGTGCCGAGGTAGATCATCGAGCGCGGATCGGCGATGGCCTGGTCCGGGCGGCGGCTGGGGCGCAGGAAGCGGTTGCGCTGCGGCAGACGCCAATGCACCACCGGCGCGGCGCTGGTCTTCACCAGCAGGCTGGGCAGGGGATGCAGTTGCCTGTCCGGCTTGAGTTGCTCGAGCAACACGCGCAGGGCCCGCAGGCCGTCGTCCCCCAGGCCGTGAGCTTGACCGTCGGTGCAGGTGCTGTAGTGGCGGGCGAGGTCCAGCGCACCGTGGGACTGGCGCTGGCGTTTGTCCAGCAGCGCGTATTCTTCGCGCAGGCCGTGCCAGTCGTCATGCGCCGCGAAAAACTCCAGCCAGTCGAAGCACAGCTCGCGGATCAGTGCCGTGGCGTGCTGGCCGGCCTCGGTCAGCTTGAATTCGATATTGATCAGGGCCTGCTCGGCATGCCGGTAAAAGGCGCTCAGGCTCAGGCTGTCGACCAGCCCGCGGCGGCGCAGCTCCACCAGCAGGCCGCCCGGTTGACTGCTGGCGAACCAGGTGCCGAGGAAGGCCACGGCCTGGTCCACCTCAGGCGGCAACTGCTCGCAGGCGAACACCAGATTCAGCCGCTCGCCGGGGGGCTGGGCAACGATCGCCTGTTCATCGCCCAAGGCCGCGTCGGCGTCGGCCAGCAGCGCGGGTGGCACCGCCAGCGGCAAGCGACTGCCCCGGTGCAGGCATTGCCCGGCGCGCTGCGCGAGGTTGAGCATCTGCTCCGCGCTTTGTGGGCCGACCAGGCACAGGGTCATCTGTCCGGCGTTGTAATGCTTGCGATGGAAGTCCTGCAGACTTTGCTGAAACTCCGGGCGCGCCACCGGCAGGCTGTAGCGATTACCGGCATGAAAGGCCCGCAACGGGTGCTGCGCCGATAACGGGCTGACCATCCAGAACTCATGCTGCGCTTGCGGATCGCGGGACCAGGCGACGAATTCGGCGTGCAGCACCTCGCGTTCGCGGCGCTGGTTGGCGGGGCTCATGCGCGGCCGCGCGAGCATGTCGCACAGACGCTCTAGGCCACTGGACAGCGCCTGGGGCGGCACCTCGAAAAAATAATCGGTATGGCGTTCCGACGTACGGGCGTTGAGCTGCCCGCCTTGGCGCTGCACGTAAGCCATCAGCGTCTGGTCGTCGGCGAAGCGTTCGGTGCCCAGAAACAGCAAATGCTCGAGAAAATGCGCCAGCCCTGGCCAGGCGTTCGGCACGTCATGACTGCCCGCGTGGACACGCAGGAAGGCCGCGCTGCGCTTGAGCCGCGGGTCGTGCCAGGCGCTCACCGTGAGCCCGTTCTCGAGCACCCGCTGGTCACGGGGTGAAGAGATTGCATCTTCCATGGAGGGTTCCGCAGTGGTGGTCAGGACAAGGCCTAATCCTAGCGGATAAAGATCGACAGGCAAAAAGCAAAAAACCGCGCAGGGCGCGAGCCCTGCACGGTTTGTGTACAACGATCGATCAGTTCTTGAGCGCCGCCGAGGTGGTGACGATCCCCGCCGAGGGCAGCAACTGGCTGATGAAGCGGTTCCACCGGGTGATGTTGGCCGGCCCCACGAACACCACATCCGAGGCCTGCAGGTCGAACTGGCGGGCCAGAATGAACGCGGTGGGCTTCTTCGCATCGAGGTAGAACACCGTCGCGGGCTGCTTGACGGTGTTCTGCGCGCCGCGAATCACGTACACCGCCTCGGCATTGGCGGTGTCCTGATTCAGACCACCGGCATTGCCCAGCGCCTCCATCAGGTTGAAGGTGCTGGTGCCGTAGTTCATCACCTGCGGCGCCGCGACTTCACCCAGCACATAGATGCGATTGGCGCGGTTGTTGCCCAGGTGCAACTGGTCGCCTTCCTTGAGGTAGATCTGGTTGAGCACCGAGTCCTTGCGGTTCAGGCTGTCGATGTCCAGCTGGTATTCCTTGCCGTCGCGCTTGAGCAGCAGCCCGGCCAGGTTGGCGTCACCGGCATCGCCACCGGCACGGCTGATGGCATCGACCAGGGTCACCGGCACGTTGTTGAGCACCTGCGGCCCCGGCGTCTTGAACGCCCCCGAGAGAATCACCCGATGGCTGTTGAAGTCCTGCACCTTGACGTCCACCTGCACGCCGGTCAGGTATCTGGACAGCTTCTCGCGCAGCTCCTCGCGCAACTCGGTGGTGGTCTTGCCGCCCGCCTTGACCGAGTCGATATAGGGGTAATACAGCGTGCCGTCATCGCGCACGATGCGTGAACTGGCGCTGCCTGTGTCCTGATTGGCCGGCGAGTTGAGCTCCATGTGATCCCAGACGGTGATCAGCAGGCCATCCCCGGGCCCGATGCGGTATTCCTCCGGCACATAGTGGGTCAACTCGGCCGGCACCGGTGGCGCCTGGTAGATCACCCGTTGCTGGCTGACGGTCTGGTTGGTGATTTGCACCACGTTGACCGGCCCCACGACGTCATCGTTGCTGGCGTCCGAAGGGGTCATGTGTTGACCGGGGGCGAAAACACAACCCTGCAGTACGGCACTGGCGAGCAGGACAACAAATACATTTCGCTTCATCGCATTTCTTCCTTGGAGAATCGGACTTCTCACACGGCACAGGTTCATGAACAGGTTCTTTAGCGCGACCTTTGCAACCGGCTACAGCGAAGTCGCCGACACGGCGACAGCAACGTTGTCCGCGGCCAGCACCAACCGCGGGGTGGGATGGTTGGGCTCGCCGATATTGGCTTCGGCACAGCGCGCCTCGACGAACAGGCGCATTTGTCGCTCGAAATTCTTTTCCGAGAACTGCTCGGCATTCTCGCGGCAGGCGTGGGGGCTGATGCGATGCCGCTCGGTCTCGAACAACTGCACGGCAGCCACCAGCGCCTCGACGCTTTGCTCGTGATAGAACACCCCGGTCGGCGCGCTGTCATCCAGCCCGCGCACGGTCTCCAGGGTGCCGCCGCGGCCGAAGGCGATCACCGGCGTGCCGCAGGCCTGGGCCTCGACCGGGCTGATGCCGAAGTCCTCCTCGGCGGCGAACACGAAGGCGCGGGCGTTCTGCATGTGGCCGCGCAGCACCTCGAAACTCTGATAGCCCAGCAGCGTCACGTTGGGGCCGGCCAGGGCCTTGGCCTTTTCGAATTCCGGCCCTTCGCCGATGACCACCAGTTGCTTGTCCGGCATGGCGGTGAAGGCCTCGACGATCATCGGCATCTTCTTGTAAGGCACCATGCGCGAGGCGGTCAGGTAGTAGTCCTGCTTCTCGACCTGCAAGTTGAAGCCCTTGGTGTCCACCGGCGGATAGATGACCGTGGAGGGGCGGCGGTAGGCTTTCTCGATGCGCCGGGCAATGAAGTGCGAGTTGGCGACGAACTGATCGACCGCCGCCGCAGTGCGCTGATCCCACATGCGCATGTAGTGCAGGATCATCCGCGCCAATTTGCCCTTGAGGCCGAAGCGCATGCCGCTCTCGTTGAGGTACTGGTGCTGCAGGTCCCAGGCGTAGCGAATCGGTGAATGCACATAGCTGATGTGCAGGGTGTTGGGGCCGGTGAGCACGCCCTTGGCCACCGCGTGGCTGCTGGAGATCACCAGGTCGTAGGCCGACAGGTCCATCTGTTCGATGGCCAGCGGCATCAGCGGCAGGTATTTCTGGTAGCGGGTCCTGGCCTGGGGCAATCGCTGGATAAAGGTGGTCTGCGCTCGCTTGCCGCCCAACTTGGCGCGGTCTTCATCATTGAGGAAGTCGATCACGGAAAACAGGTCCGCCTGGGGCCAGATCTTCAGCAGGGCGGACAGCACGCGTTCGGCACCGGCGTAGGTCACGAGCCAGTCATGGACGATTGCGATTTTCATGGATGCTCCTTGGCGCGAGCGAGCGCGCGTGTGTTGTCGCTGACGTTGGTTTTTGTTGGAGGGTCAACGAATCAATGCGGTCGCTGATCAACTGGGCCGATTCCTCCCAGCTGAAGCGCGACACGTTTTGCAGACCGAGGGTGCGCAGGTGTTGCCGGATCGTCAGGTTGTTGAGGGCCAGAGACATGGCTCTGGAGATGTGTTCGATGTCCAGCGGGTCGAAATACAGCGCGCTGGATTGCAGCACTTCCGGAATCGACGCCGCGTTGGCCGCCAGTACCGGACACCCGCAGGCCTGAGCTTCCAGGGGCGGGATACCGAAGCCTTCATACAGCGAAGGAAACACGAACGCGGCCGCATTCTGGTACTGCTCGATCAATGCCTGATCGCTGAGGCGGCCGAGAAACTTGATGCGCGGATCACTGCTGGCCAGCTGCTCGAGGCTGGGGTCGGAGAAAATCGCGCCGCCGCCGCCGACGATGCGCAGCTCGACCTTGTCATGGCCCTTGAGCGCCAGAAACGCCTGGATCATGCGGCTGAAATTCTTGTGCGCGCTGGGTGACGACACCGCGAGCAGGTACTGGCGCTCGGCACGCAGGGGGGCACCGGGCTGGAACTCATCGCTCACGGCGTTGGGCACCACCAGCACCTGATCCGGGGGGAAGTCGTAAAAACTCGAGATCTCCCGTTTGGAAAACTGGCTGACGGTGATCAGGGTCTTGACGTGCTTGAGCAGCAGCGGGGTCATCACCCGGTAGGCGCTGCGAAACTTCCAGCTGTAGCTGTCGGGGTGGCGCACGTAGGTGATGTCGTGGTGCGTGGCGATCTGATTGTTGTAGAACAGCGGCGCGGTGGCGCCCAGCGACACCAGCAGCGGTTTGCCTTGGCTGCGCAGGTAGCGGGGCAGGTCCAGCTGCTCCCAGAGATGACCGCTGCGCTTGCCAATCGGGATGGCATCGAGCAAGCGCGCGGACTCATGCATCTTGATGTCGGTCGGACACACGAACTGCAGATCATTGCGCAACGTTTTTAGCGCCAGGCAAATCTGCTCGGCGAAGCGTTGTACGCCTCTCAGCTCCTGGGTCAGGAATCGCGCATTGAGGACAATCATCGAAACATCCTTGGCATGGCCTCAGGCGAGTGAATGACGCTGGCGTCATCGGGCGAGAAAATCACCGGATGAACAGCCAGTTGGGTTTGCCGAGCGAAATGATCTGCGGGAATTCGCTCAGGGTGATGACGGCGGTGCAGCGGTGTTCCTGGCAGACCCAATGGCTATCGCTGTCGAAGCGGCCGCGGCGCGGCTGTCGGGTATCGATCAATTGCACCGGGCCCTGCACATCGTTGCGGGTTTCGAGCTTGATCTGCCGCGCCTGGCCGATGGCCCAGGCGGCCAGTACATGGTCGTCGTCCGTGGTGAAGTCCATGAGGTACAGGTTGTTGCGGCCCAGGTCCGGGTTCGAGTCCGGGCTATAGCGGTAGCGGGTCACCAGCGGGGCGATGACCTTGAGCACGTCGTACGCCGGTTTTTCACTGAGGTCGCTGTGCAGCAGGCCCAGATGCTGCGGCCGCTGCGGTGCGCTGCTGTCGACCAGTTCGTACCACCACATGCCCTTGATGTCGGGCCGGGTGCGCGCCAGCAGAAAGCTGCGCGCCAGGAACGCCGCCTGGGTGTTTTCGCTGACGCCGCAGTTGTCCTGGCCACTGGGCCAGCCCATGGCCGTCAGGTACAACGGCACCGGACGGCCCGCCAACGCGGTGATGCGCTTGTCGAACTCGTCCAGCCAGCGTATCCAGCTCTCCGGGGTGGACCCCCCCATCGCCTTGCGGCACGCCACGAATGGTCGCAGCGACAGGCCGTCGATGCCGTCCAGCAAGCCGGCCTTGATCCACTGCTCGGCCGCTCCCTGATCCAGTGCCTCGCTGCCGATCGCGCCGGCCAGTATCTTCGCCAGCGGATCGTTGTGCCGCAGCCGCGCGGCGCTGTCCTTGACCCACCGTACGTAGGCGTCGCTGTTGCTGTCCTGGCGATCCCATTCGTTGCCCAGCTCGTAAAAGCTCACCTGCCCGCGGAATGTCTGGCTCAGGTAATCGATGTAGCGCGTGAAGGCCCGGTGCGCGTCATCGTTGCGGCTGTAGCCAGGGTTGTCGGCTCCCAGCAACAGCAGGCTCTGCAGGGACTTTTCCTGCAGGGCATCGAGGAAGCGCGGCCAGTCGGCGACGATCTGCAGTTCCCCGGGGCGGTCTTCGGCAATGCTCCACAGGGCCTGGTCGCGCACCGACCCGACACCGGCTTCGAGCATCAGGCGCAGCGGCCGTGCCAGCGGGCCGCCATCTTCGAGCACGTGGGTGGTGACGCCGACGATGAAGTCCTCATCCCCACGCGTTTGCGTGGCGCACAACAGGCTCAGCAACAGCACGACAAAACGCGGATAACGCGTGCACGTCAGCACAGCGATAGGCGGAGGAATCGTCAAGGATGATGCTCGCTTTGATCGGTTCAAGAATCTTTCGGGGGCAAGCCCCCTCGCTACAGGGTTAGCGGGGTAGCGGTGGCGGTGTAGCGATACGGACGTGTTACGTGGGCGGTGGCGGTGTGGCGATACGGACGTGTTACGTGGGCGGTGGCGGTGTGGCGATACGGACGTGTTACGTGGGCGGTGGCGGTGTAGCGATACGGACGTGTTACGTGGGCGGTGGCGGTATGGCGATCCGGAGTTGTTACGTGGGCGGCGGTGAGGCGATCCGGACATGTAGCGAGGGGGCTTGCCCCCGATGACGGTACGGCTGCAGAAGATCTAAGGGTGTTGCAGGAGGAAATCGTTGCCGCGTTGCCTGGTCTTCTGCGCCAGCACCTGGCTGAACAGTTGCTGGTAGCTGTCGAGCATGCGCTCCTGGTCCAGCAGGTGTTCGACGCTGACCCGAGTCTGCGCAGCCAGGCGTTCGCGCAGCCCGGTCTCGACATGGATGCGCTGCATGGCGCGGCCCAGCGAGGCAGGGTCGGCAGGGTCGCACAGCAGGCCGTTGACGCCGTCCTCGATGATTTCCGGCAGGCCGCCACGGTTGCTGGCGATCACCGGCACCGAGTGGGCGCAGGCCTCGACGGCGACCATGCCGAAGGGCTCGTTCCAGATGGACGGCACCACTGACACATCGATCTGCTGGTAGAAGCTCTCGGGCGACTGATAACCGACGAACTCGATGCGGGGCGAATTGGCGAACTGCTTGAGTTCGGCCTCATAGTCGGCCTGCCCGCGCCCGGCAATCTGCAACGTGGCCTCGAACGGCAGCGCCTTGAATTGCTCGATCAGCCAGCGCAGGCCCTTCTGATCCGAGAGCGTGCCGATGTAGCCGAAACGCAGCGGCTCGGGGCGCGACCAGGCGGCCTTGAAATAGCGCCCGTTGTTTTCTTCGACGTCCGGGCTGCTGTTGTAGATGACGTGGCTGCTGGCGTTGCGAAAGTATTTGGCCGAGGTCAGCTTGTCCAACAGAAAACGGCTTACGCCCACCACCGCATCGACCTGGGTCGAGCGTTCGGCATGGCCCTGGCGAAAATGCTTGCACAGGGTGCAGGGCGTCTTGCAGGCGGCGCCCTTCTTGAACATGTTGCTGCCGGGGCACAGCAGGTACATGTCGTGCAGCACCTGCACGATAGGGATCCCGGCCTGGGAAATTTCGTCCCATACCGCCGCCGACCAACCGCTGAGGTTGTGGCAGACCACCAGGTCGATTTTCTGCTGCTCGATCACTTCCTTGACGTACTGGCGCATGCCCGTGTTGTAGCGGTCACGCAGGTGCCAGCCCAACCGGGCCAGGGCGCCGGGGCGTTGTTCGCTGAAATGCCAATAGGTGTTGAGCAGCCCCGCGCGGTACACCTTGATGCCGCGTACCAGGCTGAAATTCAGCCCGGGCTGCGGGCCGGTGGTCAGCACGGTGACGTCTTCACCGCGCTGATGCAGGCCTTCGACCGTGCGTTGCAGGACGATCTCGGCGCCGCCACCGATATGGGGCGAGTACAGACTGTTGAGAAAAAGTAATTTCATAGGGGGTACGACTCATGGATGCCCAAGCGCCCGGATTCACCGTCGCGTATGGCCTGTTCGATCAGGCTCAGGCGCTGGCTGGAACCGCTTCGTCTGGCGACGTAGCGCAACAGCAGCAAGAACACCGAGCGATTCAAGTGGTACTGCCAGGCCGATTTGGCCCAGACGAATTTGTCGAACCAGGCCTGGTTGCGCGCCGTGTAATACGCGCGCAAGTCAGAGTTGCCGAGCAAGAAGCTCTCGTAGATGTTGTTGGTGCGTGACTTGATGTTCCAGGAGTCTTCCAGATCATCGAGCAGGGCTTCAGTGACCAGGAAAATCTGCCCGCCGGTAGCGGTGATTCGCCAGGTGTATTCGGTGTCATCGGCATACAGCAACAACTCCCCCAGCGGCAGACCGATACGTTCGTACAGGCTGCGATGGGCGAGCAGGCCGCCATAAGTGGTGAAGGGCAGCTTGACCAGCGGCTGCTTTTTGTTCGAACGCGGGCGCGGCTTGCCCCAAGGCAAGCGTCGCCAGAGTTTGTAGGGCAGTTGGGCGATATGAAAACCGAAGCAGCTGGAGCGCCACTGCACGGCGAAGCGCTCCGGCACACCGGCGGCCAGGTCGGCCTGGTGGCCGGGCCTGAAGCCGATCACCGCAGTCTTGCCGCGGCCCATCCGTTGCTCACACTCGGCCAGGCGCCGGTGCAGGGCATCGATGGCCCCCAGGGTCGGGGCGTTGTCGTCGTCCATGAGCCAGATGTACTCGGCACCACAGTTCAAGGCGGCCTCGATGCCGACCTTGTAACCGTTGGCCGAACCGGTGTTGCTGGGCAGGTCGATCAGTTCGATCTGTTGCGGCCAGGCGGCACGCAACGAATCGAGGTCAGCGGCGGAGGCATTATTGACGATGATTACCCGCTCGATCTGCTCGCTTGCCAGTGAGCGGTTGACCAGCGCCTTGAGGTAGCAGAGGCGATTGCCGTAGGTCAGGGTAACCAGTGTCGTTCTTGTGCTCATCGGACTCCCTCCTGTCATCCTTGAAGCCTGCCCGTGCTATCAGCAGGCGTGTGCGACCTCGCGCATAAGGCTGCTGCGTGGCAGCGTGACGCGTTGTTCGCGTTGCATCATGTTCAGCAGGATCACGGCACGCTCTTCGCCGTCGTTGCTGAGGAAAATCGCTTGCAGGTCGCTGTTGCCGGCCTTCACCAGCACGCGCTCGCCTTGCACGAAGGGGGTCAGGGTCGCGGCCACCGGCACGCGCACGCGCTGCTGGATCTGCTCGATCAGGGCGTCGGGCACCGGGCACGGCGTGTTGCCGAACGAGACGATGCGCGACACGCCGCGGGTCGAGCGAATCGGGTACCAGCTGTGGCTCAGGTCCATGCGAATGAACAGGTAGCCCGGAAACAGCGCCTCGTCGACCAGTCGCCGGGTCTTGCTGGCAGCCGGCTGTGGCTGCACCGGGCGGTAGCATTCGAACTGCTGGCGCAACAGGTGTTCTTCGGCACGCGCTTCTTGCCGCGGTTTGGTCTGAATCAGATACCAGGTGGCGTTGTCGGCGAAATCAGTCATGAGTACATCTCCATAAACGTAGGCTGGGCGGCAATAGGCGTGCTGACAGCTGTAACTGGGGTGACGTGTGGCAATTCACAGGCGAACAGGGGCAGCCACTGGCGCACTTGCTCCACTGGGTTGAACATCAACACGTCGATAATCGACAGGTTGGCCACGAACGGGCCCTTGAACTGCGGGTAGCTCAGTGCCGACATGCGGTGGAACCGCAGTTCGATACCGTTGCGCTTGAATAACGCGTCCTCATACAGATCGAGGCCGCCAATCGGGTTGAGGAAGCGCTCCCCACCCAGCTTTTTCATGGTCTTGATGACCCGGTCCTGTTTGTCCTCGACATCGCTGATGGCGAGGTCCGAAGCGCGCAGGATGGGCGTGTCTATTTTCAGGAAGGCGCACAGCTCGCGAATGGAAAACTCCAGGGCGCGGGCCAGATTGCGCTCCGGATGCAGCAGAATCTTTTCCAGTAGTGGCAACGTGACATCCGAGTGCGGCGCTCTGGAGTAGTTCAGTGCCAATGTCTTAAAAAGTTTACCGTTCGTCTGGGCGAAATCGTCGGCGATCTGGCGCTGATTGATATGCAGGCCATGTGCCGCCTTTTTCAGCGGCAGGCTGACCATACGGGGCTGTCCGGCGACCAGGATGCGATTGCGGTTGATCCAGCCATCCTTGATGTACTGCAGGTCGTCACCGAGCACGAAGGTGTCCGCGGCGGCGATCAGCTGGAAGTACCCCAGGTAGGGGAACCAGTACGGCTGCATCATGGCAATGGTCTTGGTCATCGGTTGCATCCTTGGCGTGCGCCGGTCGGTCGAGTCACTTCTTCGCAGGGCTGTAGTCGTAGCCGTAGGCTGCGCAGTCGTAGTCGGCGGTCGAGGCCTTGCGGATGGTGGCGTTGAAGATCGCGCCCTTGATCAGCACGCCGTTCTGCGCCAGGCGCCGCTTGGAGGTTTCGATCTCCTTGACCGAGCTCTGGCCGAAGCGCGCCACCAGCAGGGTGGTACCGGCCTGGCGACCGACCAGCGAGGCATCGGTCACGGCCATGATCGGCGGCGTGTCGATGATCACCAGGTCGTAGCCGGGTGTGAGTTCGCGCAGCAACTTGTTGAAGTTGTCGTGCATCAACAGCTCCGACGGGTTCGGCGCCGCGAAGCCGCAGGCGATCAGGTCGAGGTTGTCGACGCTGGTGGCGTTGATCACGTCCTGGGTGCTGACGCGGTTGGCCAGGGCATCGGACAGGCCATGGGCAGGCGCCAGGCCGAACGATTTGTGCAGGTAGCCTTTGCGCATGTCGGCGTCGATCAGCAGGACCTTCTTGCCGGTCTGGGCGATGATCACCGCCAGGTTGCCGCACACGAACGACTTGCCCACGCCCGGCGTCGGGCTGGTGATCATCAGGATGTTGTTGCGCGACTCGAGCATGGCGAAGTGCAGGCTGGTGCGCAGGCTGCGCAAGGCTTCGATGGCAAGCTCCGTAGGCGCGGCGACGCTGAGCATCTTCGATTCACCCGGGGCGCTCTTGCGGCCCTTTTTCAGCCGTTCCTGCAGGCGCGACAGTGGCAGCGAGGCGTACACCGGCATGCCCAGGTTCTCGATCACCTCGGGGTTCTCGACGCCGCGGTAGAACGCCTGGCGCAGGAAGATGATGGCGATGGCCAGCAAGCCACCGAGCAGCATGGCGATGGCGACGATCAGCGCGCGCATCGGCTTGACCGGCTCTTCGACGTTGACGTCGGCGTTGTCGATGATGCGCACGTTGCCGATGTTGCCGGCGCGGATGATGTCCTGCTCCTGGCTCTTGTTCAGCACCAGGGTGTAGGTCTGGCTGCTGACCTGCATGTCGCGGGTCAGGCGCAGCAGTTCCTGCTGGGTTTCCGGCAGGGCCTTGATCTTGTTCTGCAGCGCGGCCTTGAGGCTTTCGACCTGGCCGATCTGGTTGGACAGGGCGATCGACGCCGGATGCTGACGGGTGTACAGGCGATCGAGATCGGTACGCTTGAGGCGCAGTTCCGACAGCTGAGTGTCATACGCCACGGACTGGTCGAGCACGGCCTTGGTCTCGAGGCTCACGTCCACCGACTTGGTGCGCATCTGGAAGTCATGCAGAGCGTCTTCGGCCTTTTCCAGCTCCTTGCGCACCAGCGGCAGTTGCGAGCGCAGGAACTCCAGGCGCTGGGCCGCTTCGGCGGAACTGCGCTCGACGTTCTGGCGCACATAGCGGCGGCTGACTTCGTTGAGCACGCGCTTGGCCTGATCGGGGTCGGCGTCCTGGATGGCCAGGTAGATGATGCCCGAGTCCTTGCCGGCCTCGGACACCTTGAGGCGGTCCTGATAGTCCAGCGCGGTGGTCAGCTCGCGGTTGCGCGCCAGGCGGAACTCGGTGCCAGGCCGGGCCTGCAAGGCTGCGATCTGGATGGACACGCCGTTGCCGGTGCTGACCTCGCCGACCTTTCCTTGCAGCAGCTGGGCACCGGTGCTGTCGGCCAGGGTGTAGGCGCCATCGGCGCCGGCGGTCAGCACCAGGCGTTTGCCGAGCAGGGCGTCGGGCACGTCCAGCGAGTAGACATCGAGTTTCTCGCCGCCCCAGGCGAAGGCGCTCAGGCCGAACAGCGGCGCGGCCACGGTAGTGTCGCCGGTCGGTTTGAACTGGCGCGCCAGCCATTGGCCGAACACCGGGAAATACCGCGGACGTTCGATCACGTCGAGCTTGAGGTCGTTGACCACTTTGCCGAGCACGGTGCGCGACTTGATCAGCTCGATCTCGGTGACTGCTTCGGAGACCGACGTCGGTTTGCTGCTGACCTGCGGGGTCGCGTCCAAGCCGACTTTTTTCGGCTCGATCTGGATCATCGCGTTGGCCTGGTAGATCGGCTGCGCCAGCACGGCATACACCAGCCCCAGCACCGTGAACACCCCGACGATCGAGGCGATCATGCCTTTATGGTCGAACAGCGTGCGCAGGATGGTTGCCATGTCGACCTGGGTATCCTGGTAGTAGTCGACGTTCGAGCGGCTCATTGCTGTCATTTTTTATGTTCCTCGTGACTTAGATGCGGCAACCAGTCATCGACGCAGCGCGAGAGATGATCGTAGGTCTGTTGAAACGCCTTCCTGGGTCGCCGGTAGGGGTCGGCGATTTCCAGGCCTTGCCATTTGCCAATCAGAAAACTCTTGCCGCGCACCTCGGGGGCGATCTCGACCACCTTCTGCATTTGCCCCTGATCCATCAGCAGGATCAGTTCGGCCCAATGCAGCATGTCGGCGCTGACCTGGCGCGCGTGGTGCTTGCGGACCTCGACCTTGGCGTCATGCAGCACCGCCTGGGCGTGCGCGTCCATGTCCTGACCGATACAGGCGTGCAGCCCGGCCGACGCCACCTGCACCGTCGAGCGCTGACGCAGCAGCGCCGCCGCCATGGGGCTGCGGCAGATGTTGCCGATGCACAGGACCAAAACCTTGCTGAACATGGCGCTTAACCCCTCGAAGCCGACAAGTTCAGGCGCTTGAACAGATTGGCGCTGACGTTGCGGGCCACCAGCAGCAGCGCGTTGAGCTTCTGCAGGGGCGAGACCGCCGACAGCGACAGGCCGAAGACCTGCACCAGGAAGTACTCGTACAGCGCCTGATCACCCAGGCGCTGGTAGTAGTTGGCCAGACACGCGTAGGTCTGCAGCGACATGTGCAGCTTCTGCTTGCCGGCGCGCATCGAGAACATGCCGCCGTTGTGCACGCGGTAGGCGCCGGGGGCGATGTCGGCCATGTACTTGCCCTTGCCGTGGGCGCCGAGCAGCGACCACCAGCACACGTCCAGCAGCGGCGCCTGTTCCAGCTCGCGGGGCAGTTCGTGCAGGACGTTGCGAAAGCAGGTGGTCAGGGTCGAGATACGCCGACCGCGCAGCAGCTCCGTGCGGCTCGCGTCGCGTTGCCATTCAGCGCTCAGCTGCACGCCATGGGCGCCTGTGTCGTCGGTGATCAACGCGTCGTGGTAGGTGATCACGTAGTCCGGATTGGCCTCGAGAAAGTCCACCTGTTTTTGCAGCTTGAGCGGGTCGGTCCAGTAATCGTCGCCGTCGCAGTAGGCCAGGTACTTGCCCAGTGCACGGTTGAACAGGTCGGGGAAGAACAGCTTGCCCTGCTGGTACTGGTTCTGGGCATGCAGGATCGGGCGGATGATGTTCGGGTAGCGCTGCGCGTAGTCGGCGATGATCGCCGCGGTGCCGTCGGTGGAGGCATCGTCGTTGACCAGGATCTCGAACGCGAAGCGCGTCTGCTGGGCCAGGAAGCTGTCCAGCGTCTGGGCGATGTAGGCTTTCTGGTTGTAGGCCGGGCAGAGGATGCTCAACAGCGGCGTGGGGGTCGGCGCCCAGTGCTGGCGGATCTGTTGTTCGGTTCTGTTGCTCATTGTCCGATGCTCGGTTTGCTCAACATGAGAAGGATCTTGGCGGCCAGCGGCTTGTAGCTGCCGGCCACCAGCATCAGCGTCAGCAGGCCGCTGACGGCAAGGCCGACGAGGATGCTGATGCGGTCGTCGCCGGCGATGGCGTTGAACAGCGGTTGGGTGACGAGTACGCCGATGGCGGTCATCAGGCTGATGCGCAGGATGTCGTGCAGCCAGGTGCCGTGGATGTCGCGCGCCAGGTTGTGGTGAACGATCTGCGGCCAGATGGCGAACGACACCAGACGCAGCACGAACCAGGCGACCGCGGCGCCCAGCGCGCCCTTGGTCTGTACCGCGTAGAACATCACCGGCACGGTGATCACCGCCGAGGCCAGCGAGTACCAGACATGCAGGCGGAACTGGCCATGGGCGTACTGCAGGTGGTACTGGAAGGCACTGACCGACATGATCGCGGTGCCCAGCGCATACCAGAGCAGGATCGGCTGGCACCAGGCGGCGGCCGCGCGGTCACCGCTCCAGGCGTAGATCAGGTCGCCGGCGTGCAGGGCGATGATCGCCGCCAGCGGGAACAGAAAGGTGCAGGCCAGGCGGCTGGCGGCCAGGTACAACAGCTGCATGTCGTGCTCGCGCCCTTCGGCCATCAGCACCGTCATGCGCGGCAGCAGGGTCTGCACCATGGGGTTGATCAGCATCAGGATGCCGGTGGTCATCAGCGCCACCAGCGAGAAATAGCCGTACTCGGTGAGCAGCAGTTGCTCGGACAGCAGCATCTTGTCGAGCTGGGTAAGGATGATCCACAGAATCGAGGTGCCGCTGATGCTCAGTGCGAAGGGCACGATCGGCTTGACCAGTGCCCAGTTGAAGCCACTCAGCCATTGCGGTGCGGGCAGGCGCTGGTAGGCCTTGAAGGCGAAGATCAAGGTTTCGATCACTGCCACCAGCAGCTGGAACTCGAAGAACACCAGCGCGTTCTGCGAGACTTCGGCCACCAGAAACAAGCCACCGAAATAGCGCAGGGTAGCGATCACCACATTGGCGCCGTTGAGCCAGGCGTGCATCTCCAGGCCTTGCAGGCCGCTTTTGTACAGCGTGGCATAAAGGCGCAAGGCGACCATCACGCCCATCAGGGTGATGCATTGCACCAGGGTGGCGGTGTCCAGCGCCTGGGCGTTGAGCCAGTGCTCGGCGAGCCAGGGGCTGATCAACCATACCGCCAGGCAGGTGATCAGGGTCAGCGGCAAGAAGATCACTTCGAACGAGCGCATCAGCCAGCCGCCATCGCGCTGGCCTTCCTGCGCCTGGCTCTGGTGGTGAGCGATCTGGCGTACCAGCGAGGGCGACAGGCCCACATCCAACAGCATCAGCCAGGCTTGCAGCACCGCGTAGAAGCCGATCAGGCCATACACCTCGGCACCCAGATGGACGAGGTAGAAGGGCATGATCAAAATGCCGACCAGCAGCGTGTACGCCTGGCCGGCGTAGCTGAGCAGTGTGTTCTGGACGACTGAAAGCTTCTTGCTCATTGGCACTACCTGAGAACGTCCGTTAAACAACTTTGGCCAGGGTGGCGGTGGTACTGGCAGGCTCGCTTTCACTGAGCAGCGTTTCAACGATCCGGTCCTGGACTTCACGGGGCAGCCCCGGGTAGATCGGCAGGCACAGGATGCGTTGGCTGAGGCTTTGCGAATGGGGCTGCGGGGCTTGCGGTTGCAGGTAGTCGACGGTGTCGAGCGACGGATAGAAGTAGCGCCGCGGGTTGATGTCGTGGGCCTGCAAGGCGGCGCGGGCGCTGAGCATGTGGGCGTTGTCACGCAGCGCCACCGGGAAGTAGCTGTGGTTGACTTCGCTCAGCTCGCTGGCCTGCTGCAGGTCCATGTGGCCGCCCAGCGCCTGGGTGTAGCGGTGGGCAATGTCGGCGCGCTGTTCGAGGATGATGTCCATGTCATCGAGGATGCACAGGCCCATGGCCGCAGAGAATTCGTTGAGCTTGGCGTTGATGCCCAGGCCTTCGATGGTCTCGAAGTCGGCGATGCCGAAGTTGCCCAGCAGCCTGGCCCGCTCGGCCACATCGGCATCGTTGGTGACGATGGCGCCGCCTTCGATGGTGTGGAACAGCTTGGTGGCGTGAAAGCTCAGGGTGGTGGCG
This sequence comes from Pseudomonas sp. GW821-FHT01A09, assembly GCF_058986725.1. Classification (NCBI taxonomy): domain Bacteria; kingdom Pseudomonadati; phylum Pseudomonadota; class Gammaproteobacteria; order Pseudomonadales; family Pseudomonadaceae; genus Pseudomonas; species Pseudomonas sp. GW821-FHT01A09. The sequence goes on along the minus strand of NZ_JBYSWB010000019.1, from coordinate 54,820 downwards.
TCGCCCCAATTGAGCACCGAGTGCCCGGCGTGGCGGGCAGCGAAGGCATGGGCACCGTCGTAAACGACCTTGAGCTGATGCTGACGGGCGACCTGCTCGATGCGTTCCACCGCGCAGGGGTTGCCGAACACGTGGGTGGCGACGATGGCGCTGGTGTCGGCGCACAGGTTGCGGGCGATCTGCTCGGGGTCGAGGTTCCAGGTCAGCGGATCGATATCAGCGAACACCGGGCGGATGTTCTCCCATTGCAGGGTGCTGCTGGTGGCGATGAAGCTGAACGGCGTGGTGATCGCGCTGCCGCTCAGGCCCAGGGCGCGATAGGCGATCTGCAGTGCCAGGGTGCCGTTGTTGGTAAGGATGATGTGGCGCACGCCCAGGTAATCCTTGAGCCGCTCTTCGAGCTCGCAGCTCAGCGGGCCATGGTTGGTCAGCCACCGCGAGGCATAGATCGAGTCGACGTACGCCTTGAATTTCTTGATGTTGCCCATGTAGGACTTGGTGACGTTGATCATGCAACCTTCCTCGCGCAAGCCGTGCGCTGTGGTGAGCTTCACTGGGGGCCAGGGCCGTTCAGGTCAGGACACAGTGGTTTTGGTTCGGGCCACTGCCTTGCGCGCCCGGTGCTGGTTCAACTTCAAGATCAAACGGGTAGCCAGGCTGCCGGCGTGAGGGTCGCCGAAATGCATGAGGGCGGTAGCGCGGCAGAATTGCGGGCTGCAGGGCTCGTTGGCGTGCAGCGAGCGATAACCCCAGAACAGGTACACGTTGCCCGGCACGATGCGCAGGGTGGTGGGCTTGAGCCATTGATGGCGGATGCCCCAGGCCAGCAGACGGCGGGTGAATTTATTCTGCAGCAGGGCCTTCTCGACGATGTTGAACAGCACGCTGCCGCGCACTCGGCGCAGATTGGGGAACATCACCAGGTCACCGCGCTGCTCGCCTTCGGTTGGGGTAAAGATCGGGATCAGCACCGTGATCAGCGTGGCGTCGTAGTGGAAGGCGTTGGATTCCTTGAGGCCCGAGCCGCCTTGTACGCAGCGCAGCACCGGGAACACCTGGCGGCTGGCCGGGGCATGGCCGGTGGCCAACTGGTGCAGGCGGCCGAGGCTGGCGACGAAGTCCGGGGATTTGCCCAGGGCCGCCAAGGCGCTGCCTTCGAGTGCCTGGTAGCCGTGGTAGGCGAAATACTGGTTGTTGTGGCGGGCCGCCTGGGCGTCGACGTAGGCGCGCAACTCGGCCAGCGCCTCGCTGCTCAGGGCGCGTTCGATCATGCCGTGCCCTTGGGTGTTCATGTCGGCGACCAGGCGTTTGGCAGTAGCGTCGTCAATGTTCAACAAGTGCGACATGGCGGTAGAACTCTAGAGGTTAATTGAAGGATGTGACTCAGGTATTCCGTGACGCCAAGTTCAACTTTTCAATTGGCAAAGCTACCGCCCATTCCCAACTTTCTCGGGCTTGGAAAGTTGCCAGTTTTGGCAACTCTTTCGTACTTTGTATTACAACCACGCTACCGCCAGATTGCGCATTGATTATGGCAATCCGAATAACGGACATGACTCTCCCACACGCCCTGAATAACCGGGAATCGAATCGAGGGACGAGCAGTTCGCTACAAATGTTCTGTGTTGAGTACGACTTCAGCGATGCGCCGGATTCTGATGACTCGGCTGCAGCCACGTCGATTCCTCATCAAGGGTCGCCGTGGATGGGAGATATATCGTCCTCGCGGGGGTGGACTGTCAATCGCTTTCGTCAAAAAAAGTTTCAGGTGGGGGTGTTTGTGGCTGTTTTTTATATAACTCATTGATTTATATAGTGATTAAAACTTGACGCTGGCATTGTGCTGGTTTTTTGCAAGGGGTGGTGGCGTTTTAGTCGCTTTTTGCCTTCATTACGTCCTAAGCCCCAGTATTCAATGGGTTTAGCCCATTTTGGCGGGTTGCACGCGTGGATTTATCGCAGATCTGGTACGAAATTTACGTCGCCAAAAAAACGGCAGTGTCATTTTTAGAGGCGTTTCGTGGCGAAATATTGACTATTTCTCGACGGGAAGGCGGTAGGTCTCCGGCCGCAGATCGGCCAGATAGCGGTTGAATTGCCGTGCCGTGTCAAAAGCCGGACGCTCTACGTCGACCATCAGTACCGATTGCTGAGTGCCAGCTGCGCCCAAGACGCTGCCGTCTGCGGCGGCGACACTGCTGAGCCCGCAGTACTCGATGGTACCCTCGTTGCCAGCGTAGTTGGCGTACGCCACCACGCACTGATTTTCGAAGGCGCGGCTGCGCACGGTCACCTCGGCGACGAACTGGTAGGGCAGCATGTTGGCGGTAGGCACCAGAATCAGCTCGGCCCCGGCCTGCGCCAGCTGGCGGGCGTTTTCCGGGAATTCCAGGTCGTAGCAGATCAGCAGGCCGAGGCTCCAGCCGTCGAGGGAGATCAAGGCGCTGGGGGCCTGGCCGGGGCTGAACATGGCCTGGTCCAGCGCGCCGAACAGGTGGGTCTTGCGGTAGTTGCCCAGGCGCTGGCCGTGGCGGTCGATGAGCTGCACGGCGTTGAACAGCTGGCCGTCGGCGGCGCGCTCCGGGTAGCCATAGAGGATGGCGATATTGTGCTGGCGGGCCATGGCGGCGATCTGGCGGGCGCTGCGGCCGTCGGCGGGCTCGGCCAGGCGGGCGACCGCGTCAGCGCCGATGTTGTAGCCGCTGAGGAACATCTCCGGGGTGATCAGCAGGTCTGCGCCTGCGGCGGCGCAGGCGCTGGCTTGTTGTTCAAGGCGCAGGAGGTTGGCCGCAGTGTCCAGTGGCAGGGGGTGGCATTGGTAGAGGGCCAGGCGCATGGTGGAATCCTCGAATAAGTCAGAGCGAACACTGTAGCGGGGGGGCTTGCCCCCGAAAATGGTCTCAGCTTCCTTGATATGGCTGACCCAGCGAATCGGGGGCAAGCCCCCTCGCTGCAGGTGCTGAGGCTTGCTTGTTCAATCCGGCAAGGCAATCGGCCCGATCTCGTCGAACACATCCCCCGGGCCGGGATTGCTTGGCAACGAGTGGCCGCCGAAGTGCTTCATGATGCCCCATACCGCGTTCAGCGAGGTCTGCACCGCGCCTTCGACCCAGGCCGGCGTCCAGGACACGTCGTCGCCGGCGATAAAGATGCCGCGGTGTTCATCGGCCATGTTCTGCTGCATGAAGTGCGCGTACATCCGCTGGTTGTAGCGGTAATGGCCGGGCAGAGCGCCCTTGAAGGCGCCGAGGAAATGCGGGTCGGCCTCCCAGGAAACGGTGATCGGGTCGCCAATGACGTGGCCGGCGATGTCCACTTTGGGGTAGATCTTCTTCAGCGCGTCGAGGGCCAGCTTGACGCGCTTTTCTACTGGATGGGGCAGCATTTTCAGGGCATCGCTCATCCATGAATAGGACAGGCAGATGACCCCCGGCTTGTCGTCGCCGTTGTCGAACAGGTAGGTGCCACGGGTCAGGCGGTCGGTCAGGGTCATGCTCATCAGGTCGCGCCCGGTCTCTGGGTCCTTGTCCTTCCAGAACGGCCGATCGACCATGACGAAGGTCTTCGACGACTGCATGTAGCGGGTGCGGTCCAGGGCCATCCACATCTTTTGCGAGAACAGCGATTCCTCGACATCGATCTGCGTGGTCAGCAGCCAGCTCTGGCAGGTGACCAGTACGGCGGCATACTGGCGCTCGTCGCCCCAGTTGTCGGTGAGGGTGAAGCGCCCGTCGCCGGCCCGGGCGATCTTCTTCACGCCGCTGCGCGGCGCGCCATGGTGCAGGCCGCTGAGGCTGGTGCCCGCCGGCCAGTGCACGCAGCGCTCGGGCACGTGGCGCCAGATGCCTAGCGGCACCTGAGACACGCCGCCGACCACCAGGTGCTGGTGGTCATCGCAGTTGGTCATGACCACGCGAAAGATCTCGAGCATCGAGTTGGGGAAGTCCGAGTCCCAGCCGCCGGTGCCGAAGCCCACCTGACCGAATATCTCGCGGTGCTGGAACGACAGTTTGGCGAAGGCCTTGGAGGTGGCCACGAAGTCATAGAAGGTGCGGTCGTCCCACAGCGGCACCAAGGTGTTCCACAGGGCCTTGAGGCGCGGCACGTCGCGGTCGCGGATGGCCTGCTGGATGTCGCCGAAGCGCGCGCCGTCCTCCAGGGCGTCGGCCCAGGCGTCGGCTACTTCCTGGAACAGCGCGGGCAGGTCCGCCAGCTTTTCGGCGTAGTAGGTCTGGCCTTCGAGGTCGATCACCGTGCTGCCGGAAGCGCCGGTCAGCGGGTTGGGGAAGGGCTGGGTCTCGAGGCCGAGTTTGTCGACGTAGTGGTAGAACGCCGTGGACGACACCGGGAAACGCATGCCGCCCAGCTCGGCGATGATCCCGTCGGTGCCCTCGAATGCCTGAGAGCGCAGGCGGCCGCCCATTTTCGAGGCTTCGTAGATGACCGGCTTGAGGCCCAGCTTCATCAGTTCGTAGGCCGCCACCAGCCCGGCGATGCCGGCCCCGACGATCGCCACTTCGGCGCCATGGCTCTCGGTGGGCAGCACGCCCAAGCCGTCCGGATGCTCGATCCAGTCATCGAAGGCAAAGGGGAAGTCCGGACCGTAGACCGTGATGGGCTTCTTGCCGTCGGCGGGGTGGCGGTTCGGTGTGCGCATGATGGCCTCGCAGGGAAGGGCTGGACGTGAGGAGTATAGAAGTCCGTCATTCTAGAGAGGGTGGGGCACGGTATTAAGATGCAGAGTGGTGTCGTTTTACCTTATTTATGGTCATTGTGATGCACCTGGATAGCACTTTGTAGCGAGGGGGCTTGCCCCCGATCGCGGTGTATCTGATGGATAGCAGTGTCTGGTTGATTTTCGCAGGCAAGCCTGCTCGCTACAGGGGAGGGGGTTAGACAGGCATGCCGCGGTCGATCTTGCTGCTGAGGATGATCGACGTGGTGGTCTTCTCCACCCCGTCGACGCTGCCGATCTGGTCCAGCAGTTCATCCAGCTGCTCCGGCGAGTCGCTGCGCAGCCAGGCTACATAGTCGAACTCGCCACTTACCGCGCACAATTGCTGCACCTGGGCCATGGCGGTCAGGCGCCTGACCACGTCCTTGCCGGAGCGCGGTTGTACGGTAATCCCCACGTACGCCTGCAGGCCGCCGTCCACCAGACGCTGACTCAGGCGAACGCCGTAGCCGGTAATGGCACCGCTGCTCTCCAGGCGGGCCAGGCGCGCGGTCACCGTGGTGCGGGCGATGCCCAGCTTACGGGCCAGCACGGCGATACTTTCCCGGGCGTTGACCTGCAGGGCAGCGATGAGTTGACGGTCGATCCCGTCGAGATTGGCGGTGGACATGGACAGGCGGACTCAGGATTAAAAAGCGAATACGGGAAGCGTGGGCCTGCCCAAGGTACCTTTTTGCGCCGGGATATCAACACCAGGGCGTTTTTTGTCAGCGCTTTGTTGGCGAAACGCCAATAACGCTATTTTTTGACGCCGCGCTATGGCAACTGGCTATCTAACTTTCTTTTTTGGCGTCAAACCGTCGCCGAGCACGCAGGCTCGAATTAATTTAATTGAAGTTGTTTTTTTAAAATACTGGTTATAGTCGCGAGCAAGTCGCAGGAGTAAATAGACATGGCCAGTGTTCATGGAAAAGTTATAGAAGTACTGCCGCCGTTAGTTGTCGATCTGGACGGCACCTTGTTACGTTCCGATTTACTTCTGGAAACCGCCATGGCGTATGTTCGCTCGCGGCCGACGCAAGTTTTCAATTTGCTGCTGTGGTTGCTCAAGGGTAAAGCGGCGCTCAAGGAGGGCTTGGCCCTGTCCACCGATGTGGACGTCACCGTGCTGCCTTACGATCCGGTGGTGCTGGAGCGGATCGCCGCCGCTCGCGCCGCCGGACGCATGGTGGTGCTGGCCACCGCCAGCCACCACAGCCTGGCCGAGCGCATCGCCGATCACCTCGCAGTGTTCGACGAGGTCTATGCCAGCGACGCCAAGCGCAACCTCAGCGCCCATCGCAAGCGCGACCTGCTGGTGGCCAGCTATGGCGAGGGCGGTTTCGACTACATGGGCAACTCCCAGGACGACCTGTCGATCTGGCAGGCTTCGCGCCAGGCCATCGTGGTAAACCCCGAGACCGGTGTCGAAAGCCGCGCCAAGGCCTACGGCAACGTTGAAGAAGTGATCCGCTCCAACCCGAGCGGGGTCAAGGTCTGGCTCAAGGCGCTGCGCATTCATCAATGGATGAAAAACGCGCTGATCTTCGTGCCGCTGCTGGCCGCGCATCAGATCAACCGCCCCGATCAACTGCTCAACGGCGTGCTGGCGTTCCTGTTTTTCGGTCTATGCGCTTCCAGCGTCTACCTGCTCAACGACCTGCTCGACCTGGCCGACGACCGTCACCACAAGAGCAAATGCCGGCGCCCGTTCGCCAGTGGTCGGCTGTCGATTCAGACTGGCCTGACCGCAGTGCCGTTGCTACTCATCGGGGCCTTTACTGGCGCGGCGCTCTGGCTGCCCTGGCAGTTCAGCGGCGTGCTGGCGGCCTACTACGTGCTGACGCTGGGGTATTCGCTTTACCTCAAACGGCAGATGACCTTCGACGTGATCGCCCTGGCGATGCTCTACACGGCGCGCATTCTGGCCGGTGTCGCCGCGTTCAGCGTGCCGCTGACGTTCTGGATCCTGGCGTTCTCGATGTTCATGTTTCTCAGCCTGGCGCTGGTCAAGCGCTATGCCGAACTGCGCGACGCCCGCTCCCGCGATGCCCTCGGCCAGACCCGCGGGCGAGGCTACTTTCCGGGCGACCTGGACATGATCGCCTCGCTCGGCGCGGCGTCCGGCTATCTCGCGGTGATGGTGCTGGCGCTGTACATCCACGACACCACCACGGCGGCGCAATACACCTTGCCCCATGTGATCTGGCTGGCGTGCCCGATGCTGCTGTTCTGGATCACCCGAGTGTGGATGCTCACCCACCGCGGCCTGATGAACGACGACCCGGTGGTATTCGCCATTCGTGATCGCATCAGCCAAGTGATCGGCGCCATGCTGTGCCTGGTCTTCTGGATCGCGGCATGAGCGCCGATCTGTATTCCTGGGGGCGCTTCCCGCTGCTGCCGCAACGTGGCCATAGCGTCAGCTGGCGTGACGAACTGCCGGCGCAGCTTGAGCGCGTAGTCGCCCAGCACCGCATGACCCTGCCCTATGGCAATGGCCGCAGCTATGGCGACAGCTGCCTGGCGGCCAGCGACGAGGTGCTGCAGATGCGCTCCCTCGATCGCTTGATCGAGGCTGACTGGGGCCAGGGCATGGTCCTGGTGGAGGCGGGCATGACCCTCGCCGAACTGCTGGCGCTGGCGATTCCGCGCGGCTGGTTTTTGCCCGTGACCCCAGGCACCCAGTTCGCTACCGTCGGAGGCGCCATCGCCAACGACGTGCACGGCAAGAACCACCATCGCCGCGGCACCTTTGCCCATCACGTGGCGAGCTTCGGTCTGTTGCGTCACGGCGAAGCGCCGCTGCAGTGTTCGCTGGAGGAAAACCCCGAGCTGTTCGCTGCGACCCTCGGCGGCCTCGGCCTGACCGGGCTGGTGAGCTGGGCGCGGCTGCGGCTGATGCCGATCCAGGCCAGCCAGATCGACACCACGGTGATGCGCTTCGCCAACCTCGACGAATTTTTCGCGCTGTCCCATGAGCTCGATGAGGCCCACGAATACAGCGTCGCCTGGATCGACTGCCTGGCCAAGGGCAAGGACACCGGCCGTGGCGTGTTCATCGTCGGCGACCATGCCCGTTATGGCTCGCTGGAGGTCAACAGCCGGCCGCGCTTGCAGATGCCGCTGACGCCGCCGGTGTCGCTGATCAACAACCTGTCGCTGCGGGCGTTCAACTCGCTGTACTGGCGCGTGCACCCGCAGCAGCGCACGCAACGGCGCAGCGCTTACGAGCCGTTCTTCTATCCGCTGGACCGACTGCTGAACTGGAACCGCATCTACGGGCGCAAGGGCTTTCAGCAGTATCAATGCGTGATTCCCGACGCCAACGCCCGCGATGGCATGGCCGAGTTGCTGGCGGCCATCGCGGCGGCGGGGCAGGGCTCGTTCCTGGCGGTGCTCAAGCGCTGCGGCGACATGCCCTCGCCCGGCCTGCTGTCGTTCCCCATGGCCGGTACCTCGCTGGCGCTGGATTTTCCCCAGTCCGATGCCCTTGAGCAGCGGCTGTTTCCGCGCCTTGACGCGATCGTCCGACAAGCTGGCGGGCGCTTGTATCCGGCCAAGGACGCGCACATGAGCGGCAGCGATTTTCGTCATGCCTACCCCGCGTGGGAGCGCCTCGAAGCGCTGCGCGACCCCACTTTGATGTCCCGTTTCTGGAAGAGAGTCATCTTATGAAAAAGGTCCTGATCATCGGCGCGACCTCTGCCATTGCGGCGTCCTGCGCACGTCTGTGGGCGGGCGAGGGCAGTGAGTTTTTCCTCGTCGCGCGCAGTGCCGACAAGCTGCAGCAGACTGCTGCCGACCTCACCGCGCGTGGCGCCGGGACCATCCACCAGCACCTGATGGACGCCACCGATTACCACGCCCATGCGCAGATGCTGGCGGACTGCATGGCTGCGCTGGGGCAGATCGACATCGCCCTGGTCGCCCACGGCACCTTGCCCGATCAGCAGGCCTGCGAGCGTGACGTTCAGGTGGCGTTGCAGGAGTTCGCCAACAACGGCACTTCGGTGATCGCCCTGCTGACGATTCTTGCCAACCAGCTGGAAATCCAACGCTGCGGCACTTTGGCGGTGATTTCCTCGGTGGCCGGTGATCGCGGACGGCCGTCGAACTATCTGTACGGCACCGCCAAGGCCGCCGTCTCGACCTTCTGCGAGGGCCTGCGCGCGCGGCTGTACAAGGTCGGCGTGCACGTGATCACCATCAAGCCCGGCTTTGTCGACACACCGATGACTCAAGGCCTGGCGTTGCCGGCGTTGCTGGTGGCGCGCCCGGCCGAGGTCGCCAAGCGCATCGTCGCCGGCATCACCGGCAAGGTCGCGACCCTGTACACCCCCGGTTTCTGGGCGCTGATCATGATGATCATCCGCGCCATCCCGCAACCCGTGTTCAAGAGGCTCAAGCTATGACCCAGGCCCTGTACCTGTCGGGTTGGCGCTACCGGGCGGTGCTGCTGTCGGTGGTCGGCTCGGCGATCGGTTATCTGGCGTTCTCCCTGTGGGGCGGCTGGGCGGCGGTGAGCGCGGCGGTGGGCAAGGTCGGGCTCGGCGGTATTTTCATTGCGCTGCTGATGTCGTCGATCAACTACCTGCTGCGCTTCGGCCGCTGGCAGATCTACCTGGGTGCCATGGGCCACAGGATTCCCTGGCGCCCCAGCCTGCGCATTTACTTGGCCGGGTTCGCCCTCACCACCACGCCGGGCAAGGCCGGTGAAGCGCTGCGCGGGGTGTTGCTGAAAAGCTGGGGCGTGCCCTATCCGAAGAGCTTCGCGGCGTTCTTCAGCGAGCGCCTGTCGGACCTGTTCGCGGTGGTGCTGCTGACCCTGTTCGGATTGACCCTGTACCCGGATGCGCGGCCGATGATCTTCATCGGCGTCGGCTTGGTGCTGCTGGGCTTCGCGGTGTTGTCGCAGCGGCGCTTGCTGGAGTCGGTCAAGCCGCTGCTGGCGATGAGCGCGGGCAAGTTGGCGACCACCTTGCAGCATCTGCTGGAGATCCTGCTGGAGGCGCAACGCTGTCATCGTCTGAGCATTCTGCTGGGGGTGACCTGCCTCAGTGTGGTGGCCTGGAGCGCTGAGGCACTGGCCTTTCACTGGGTGCTGCAGTGGATGGGTGCGGACGTGCCGCTGGCCTTCGCAGTGTTCGTGTACGCCCTGGCGATGCTAGCAGGGGCGATCAGCTTCATGCCCGGCGGCCTGGGCGGCGCCGAGGCGGTGATGGTGGCGCTACTGATGTGGAAGGGCATGACCGGCGCCGACGCGGTGGCCGCCACCGTGCTGATCCGCCTGGCGACGCTATGGTTCGCGGTGGCGATCGGGGCGTTGATGCTGCTCAAGTTCAAGGCTGCGGCGCAGTTGCAGCAGTCTTGATCATCAATTGTTGGAGGAGGCCGTGATGGTCGCAGATAAAGGCAGGTATTTTTCGGGGCCAGTGCCCTTGTTATTGCTGGTGGCGGTAATCCTCGCGAGCTTCCTGGCATCCAGCGGGCCGATCCAGTGGATGGACAACGGCATGTTCCTGGCCGATGCCACCACCGGTCAGTACTTCGCGCAGTCCCTGGGCCCGCTGGATCATCCGCTGTACCAGTTTTTCAATACGGGCTTCTACAAGGTCTTCGGCTCTTCACTGTTGCTCAGCCTGCTCAATTCGATCCTGCTGATTCCGGTGGCGGCGTCGATCTTCTGGCTGAGCCGTAGCCTGGGTGCCTCGCGCAACCTGGCCTTGCTGGCCGGGGCGGTGACCGTGACCGCCCACGGCGTGTTCTGGATCTCGACCAAGGCCGAGGTCTACATCTTCCATCTGCTGTTCGTGCTGCTCGCCTATGGCGTGGCGTTCGACCTGCGCCTCAAGGTCAGCGATTACACGCGATTGGGCATCATCGGCGTGCTCACCGGCATGGCCGGCAGCATTCATCAGTTGACCTTTATCGTCCTGCTGCCGCTGTACGTGCACCTGCTGATGCAGTATCGCGGCCGCACCCTGATGACCGTGCCGGGCTTCGCCATCGGCTTTTTCAGTGCCTATCCGGGCGTGCTCCACGACCTCGGCGCGGGCATGAGCCTGATCGAGATCGTGCGTCATTACCTGACCGGCGCGGCGCCCAGCAACGTCGACGTCAACTGGGAAGGCAGCATGTTTCGCTTCGACAAGATGTGGCACGAGAAGAACTCGGTGATGATCCTGCTGCTGTCGCTGATGGGCCCGCAACTGCTGGGGCTGGTGATGATGCCCAAGGACCGGCGCCAGCGCGTGCTGTGGGCGGCGGTGCTGCTGAACTTCATCTTTGCGGCGCCCTACAACGTGACCGACCGCTTCACCTTCTTCCTGCCGGGTATCGCACTGGCGGCGATTCTCGGGGTGATGCGCTTGAAGGAGTTGCTGCCTGAACGTCGCGTCAGTGCCACCGTGCTCAACCTGTCGGTGTTCACCTGCCCGGCGGCGCTGTTGTTCGCCTGGGTGCTGTATGACGGCGGCCTGATCAAATTGCCGGTGCACACCGAAGCGCTGCCGTACCGCAACGACATTCACTACTTCATGGTGCCCTACCTGCGTGATCGCTCGGCGCAGCAGTTCGTCGAGCAGTACGAAGTGACGGCGCCGAGCGGAGCGCTGATCGTGGCCGACTGGACGCCCATGGGCGCGCTGCGCTCGGCCCAGGCGGCCGGCCAGTTGCAGGGCCGCAGCTTGACCTCCTGCGAAACCGACGAGGACATGAGCCGCTACGTGAACGGCGCCGGGGCGTTCTTGCCGCGTACCAGCTACTGCGAGAAGGTGCTGGCCAAGTACGCGCTCGACAAGCGCGAGGTGGGCTATCGGTTGCAAGAGAAGACTGTGCTGGTGCAAAACCCCTAAGCCGGCGCCAGTCCGTACCGGGTGCTGCGCCCGCCGCCGGGCAGGCGCAGCAGGCAGCCTTTTTCCAGCAGGTCGGTTAGGTGGCGAGTGGCGGTGGCCTTCGACACCTTGGCCACGGCCTGGTATTGGCTGGCATTGATGCCGTCCTCGAAGCCTTTCGGGCCACCGTCCAGCAGGCGATTGAGGACTTTGGTCTGTTCGGCGCTCAGCGCGTGTGCGCGGTTCCGTTGCCAGAATCGCGTCTTGGCCAGCAGCCGATCGATCCGTGTGCGAGCCTGTTCCAGGCTGTCCAGCAGCGTGCGCAAAAACCACTCCAGCCAGGCGCTGATATCCGGCGTGGCCTTCTGGCTGCTTTCCAGTATCCGGTAATAGCCCTGGCGATCCGCGAAAATGCTGGCCGACATGGCGTAAAAGCGGATTGCCAGCGGATCGGCCTGGGTCAGTGCCAGGTCGGTGATCGCCCGGGTCAGGCGGCCGTTGCCGTCGTCGAACGGGTGCAAGGTGACGAACCAGAAGTGCGCGATACCGGCTCTGAGCAGCGGATCGAGGCCGGCATCGTTGCGGCTGAGCGCGAACCAGTCGAGGAAGTCCTCCAGCTGGCGATCCAGGCCCTCGCGTGGCGGAGCCTGGAAGTGCACCCGCGGGCGGTCCAGGCGTCCCGACACCACCTGCATCGGTTCGCTGCCCCTCAGTTGCCCGATGTGGAGGGCATGGCGGCTCAGGCTGCTATCGGCGGCAAACAGCAACTCGTGCCAGTGCAGCAGCCGGTCCAGAGTCAACTGCAAATCGGGCTGGCGGGTCGCTTCGAGCATCAGCTCGGCCATGCTTTCGCTGCGCAGGCTGACCGCGCCGCTATCGTCCAGGCCCAGGCGTCGCGCCAGGGAGGAGCGCACCGAACTGACGTTCAGGGTTTCGCCTTCTATGGCCGAGGTGGTGAGAATGTTCTGCAGCAGTGCGTCGAGGGCTTCCTGATTGGAGCTGTCCGAATCGAAGGTCCCGGCCAGGCCCAGGAGTTGCCCTTGGGCCTTGGCACAGGCGCGCAACAGCGGCGCCAAGGTCTCTGCCTGCCAGCTGAAGGAGGGCCAGTCGGGGTGTTGCCAGATCCAGTCGGGGAACAGCATCGCGCGTTGCTCTGGGATGAATGAGCCGATTATAGAGTCTATTCGGCTCATTTTGTGAGCCGAATAGGTTTTTTAATCGGCTCACGGTGAGCTCCAGTGCTTCTCGCATGCGTTGATCATATGAATATCAAGGAGCCTGTGGCGGGTCGGCGCAGCGCCGTTCAAGATGGGCGGCGGGAGTCGTTTTCGCGCCGCGCGCCACGACCTGTCACCAATCACCAGCCTGCTCAGTGTGCTGATGGATCACTCGCAATACCTGAATCGAATTTCCAATCACTCGGTAGGGAACCAGGAACGGGATTTTGGTGAGAATGAGCTCTCGGATATCAGGTACCTGTGACTGCCTGCCTAACGACGGATGTGCGCCCAACCTCGCTATGGTTTCGATAGTGCGCTGAATCAGCTCGGCCGCTTTCTCATCGCCCACTGTCGCAGCGTAATGCTCGAAGACTCCTTCCAGGTCGCTCTCGGCTTTATTCGTCAGGACGATCTTTTTTGGCACGGCTCACCCATTTGGCTTTAACGGTATCGAGATCTGTAAGGTTGCCTGCGTCGGCATCTGCTATGCCTTCAGCTATTGCTTCGACGTGCCATGCCTCGGCCTCGATGTACCGGGCTAGCGCACGCTTCAAGTGATACTGACGGTCACGATCTGTCGCTTGCGCCAAATGGTCGAGTTGACGAACAAGGTCATCTTCTACACGGAAAGACAGGACAGGCGAAGCCACGGGAGAGTCCTCGTTTACGTTGTATACGGTGTTTACGGTTGGGTGCAATGTACATGGCTACGCCTGCTCTGATCAAGTGGTATGAGGGTTTTGAGCGTGGAGCGGCGTGCTTCAGGGTATACGGCCGACGGCAATGATCGGTGTTAGGAAGGCGAGTTGCTAGAGGAAAGCATTTCCCTGGGTAAGGTAGCGAATCCGTCAATGACTCAGTATTGAAACCATACTGAAGCACGGAACATCGAACCTGTAGGACAACCCTGAAAATTGCGGCCGGTTTGTGGACGATTTACGGGAGGCGCTTGCGAGCAGAGCTCCGCGATGGCTGCGTCAAAAACAAAAAAACCGCGTCAGCGCGCGGTTTTCGGAGATGGTGGGCCCAGTAGGACTCGAACCTACGACCAAGGGATTATGAGTCCCCTGCTCTAACCAACTGAGCTATAGGCCCCCAGTAGGCCGCGGATTATAACGATGGTTTGCCAACTGCGCCATCCGAAAAGTCCGAAACCAGCGCGCGCAGGAAGGTAGCGGCGAATTCGTCGGCCGATAGTGGCAGGCTGACGATGTAGCCCTGGATCTGCTCACACCCCTCGCGGGCGAGGAATTGCTGCTGATCCTGATTCTCCACACCTTCTGCAATAACGGTCAGCTGCATGCTGCGGCCTAAGGCGATGATCGCGCGCACGATGGCGGCGTCGTGGGGGTCGTCGGGCAGGCCGCGGACGAAGGACTGGTCGATCTTCAGGGTGTGCAGCGGCAGGCGCTTGAGGTAGCTCAGGGACGAGTAACCGGTGCCGAAGTCGTCGATGGCCAGTTGCACGCCCAGGCCCTTGAGTTGATGCAGCACCAAGAGGGCTTCTTCGGCCTGACTCATGATGAAGTTTTCGGTGATTTCCAGTTGCAGGCAATCGGGCTGCAGGTGGTGGTCTTCGAGCAGGCGCTGGATGCGGGCGAAGAGGCCGGGCTGGCGCAGTTGGGCGCCGGCGAGGTTGACCGACAGCGGGCCGAACGCCTGGTATTGCAGCTGCCAGGTACGCAGTTGCTGGCAGGCGTGTTCGAGTACCCATTCGCCCAGCGGCAGGATCATGCCGTTCTCTTCGGCCAGGGCGATGAAGCGCTCGGGCGGGACTTCGCCGAAGGTCGGGTGACTCCAGCGGATCAGCGCCTCGGCACCGACCAGGCGCTGGCTCTTGAGGCTGAACTTGGGCTGGTAGCACAGGCTCAGTTCGTTGCGCTCGATGGCGCGGCGCAGTTCGTGCTCCAGCGCCACGCGAGCGCTGGCCTGGGTGGTGAGGTCGCGGGTGTAGGACTCGACGCGGTTGCGGCCCTTGGCCTTGGAGCGGTACATGGCGGCGTCGGCGTTCTTCACCAGGGTGGCGACGTCGGCGCCGTCCTGCGGGTACAGGCTGGCACCGATACTGGCGCTGGTGAAGAACTCGTGCTCGCCGGCCTGGAACGGTGCCGCGAAGCAGGCCAGCACCTTATTGGCGATGATCTCGGCATCGGTGCTGGTTTGCAGGCCCGGCAGCAGGATGATGAACTCGTCGCCGCCCAGGCGCGCCACGGTGTCGATATCGCGAACCTGCTCGCGCAGGCGATTGGCGATGCCCTTGAGCAGCAGGTCGCCGACCGGGTGGCCGAGGCTGTCGTTGATGTGCTTGAAGCGGTCCAGGTCGAGGAACAATACCGCGCCTTGGCCGGCGTCGTCCGTATGGCTGTTGAGCGAGGCTTGCAGGCGGCTTTCGAACAGCGTGCGGTTGGGCAGGCCGGTCAGGGGGTCGTGGTGGGCCTGGTAGTCGAGACGCGCTTCGGCTTGCTTGAGGCTGGAGATGTCGGCGAATACCGCGACGAAGTGGGTGATGACGTCTTCCTGGTTGCGCACCGAGCTGATGGTCAGCCAGCTCGGGTAGGCCTCGCCGTTCTTGCGGCGGTTGTAGATTTCACCCTGCCAGTGACCATTGGCG
Source organism: Pseudomonas sp. GW821-FHT01A09 (assembly GCF_058986725.1). Lineage (NCBI taxonomy): Bacteria > Pseudomonadati > Pseudomonadota > Gammaproteobacteria > Pseudomonadales > Pseudomonadaceae > Pseudomonas > Pseudomonas sp. GW821-FHT01A09. The sequence goes on along the minus strand of NZ_JBYSWB010000019.1, from coordinate 39,439 downwards.
GCCAGTTGATGCCACATGTCGATGAAAAACCCGTGATCGTGGCGCCCGGACGCCAACAAGCGTGGCGTCTGCCCCAGGGCTTCGGTTTCGCTATAGCCGGTGATTTCGCTGAAGGCGCGATTGACCGCGCTGATGCGCTGGCGGGTGTCGGTGATCAATACGCCCTCGGCGGTGCTCTCGAATACCGTGGCGGCGAGCAGTAGTTTTTCCTGCATCAGGTGCCGTTCGGTGATGTCCCGCGCCATGATCAGCATGCAGGCATCGCCGTCGAACAGCATCGGGCTGGCGCCCAGTTCGCACAGACGGATTTCGCCGTCGGCGCGGCGGATCAGGCAGGTGAAATCCTTGACCAGGCCGTCACGATGGAGAATCTCCAGCATGCGCACGCGATCGTTGAGGTCAACCCAGATCCCGAGATCGAGGGTCGAGCGATCCACCACTTCGTACAGGGGATAGCCGGTCAGGCGGCTGAAGCCTTCGTTGACCTCCAGCATCATGCCGTCCAGCTGGCGCGTCAGCAGCAGGCCGTCGGGGGAGGCATGGAAGGCCTTGGCGAACTTCTCTTCGGATATCTGCAGGCGTTGCTGGGTTTCTTTCAGCGGGCTGATGTCGCGGACCACCACGACCAGCGCTGGCGTGGTGTCGAGGTCGAAGGGTTCGGCCGACATCAAGCCGGTGAACACTTGACCATTGCTGCGTTTGAAGGGCATTTCCAGATTGCGGATGCGGCTGCTCTTGACCCGCTCCAGCAGCCCCGGCCCCACGCCTTCGATGCCCCAGATGTCCAGCTTGGTGGCGTTCTTGCCAATGACGTCGCTGGCCTTGAGGCCCATCTGTGTTTCGAAGGCAGAGTTCACTTCCAGCAGGCAGCCATCGCTCAGGCGGGCGATCACCAGGATATCCGGGCACTGCTGGAACACCGAGGCGAATTTCTGTTCGGACAGGCGCAGGGCCTCTTCGGTGTTTTTGGTTTCGCTGATGTCGATCATCAGGCCGCGCATGATGGTTTCGTTGCCCTGATCGATCAGGCTGACGATGTCGCGCACCCAGACACTGCGCCCATCGGCAGCGATGACCCGGTAATCGAGGCTGTGATCGCGGCCGGCGGCGGTCTCTGCATCGCAATAGGCATGAGCCCACAGGGCGTCCACCGGATGCAGCACGCTGCGCCAGAATCCGGGCTTGCGCCAGTGTGCCAGCGGGTAACCCAGCAGATCTTCGGCGTGAGGGGAAACGTAGCTGTAGCTGTAGTCCTGGGTGTTGGCTTCCCAGGCGATGGCGGACTGGCTTTCGACCAGGCCGCGGTAGTGGTATTCACTGGTGCGCAGCTCTTGCTCGAGGGCCACGCGGCGAGCGATTTCCGAGCTCAGGCGCCGATTGGTGCGCATCAGCACGGCAGCGACGGCCATCAGAAAGAGAATGGTCGGCAGGCCGTACACCATCAGGTCTGACCAGAGATGATCGACGTGTACAGCCGGACCGGACGTATTAGCGTCGGTCGCGGTCATGGCATCAGCCGTTGCCCAATCCGAGAACAGAAAGAGCAAGACAAGGGCCGATAGTCTTGGCATAGCGGCCTCTTTTCTCTCGCGCACAAAGACTTGAGTGTAGACGGGCAAAGGGCGCGAAAGGAAGCGGGGGAAGCGGGCTAAATGACCGAAAAGCAAAACCCCCAGACAGGCTGGGGGTTTTGGCGTTGCAGCGATGCGTCAGGCGCGGGCCTGAATCACTCGTCGAGGAACGAGCGCAGGTGCTCGCTACGGGTCGGGTGACGCAGTTTGCGCAAGGCCTTGGCCTCTATCTGACGGATACGCTCACGGGTAACATCGAACTGCTTGCCGACTTCCTCGAGGGTGTGGTCGGTATTCATGTCGATGCCGAAGCGCATGCGCAGCACCTTGGCTTCCCGCGCGGTCAGGCCGGAGAGGACTTCACGCGTGGCTTCCTTGAGGCTTTCTACCGTAGCGACATCGATCGGCGACTGCATGGTGGAGTCTTCGATGAAGTCACCCAGATGGGAGTCTTCGTCGTCACCGATCGGTGTTTCCATGGAGATCGGCTCTTTGGCGATCTTGAGAACCTTGCGGATCTTGTCCTCAGGCATCTCCATGCGCTCGCCTAGCTCTTCCGGCGTCGGTTCACGACCCATTTCCTGCAGCATCTGCCGGGAAATGCGGTTGAGCTTGTTGATCGTCTCGATCATGTGCACCGGAATACGGATGGTGCGCGCCTGGTCGGCGATCGAGCGGGTAATGGCCTGACGGATCCACCAGGTGGCGTACGTCGAGAACTTGTACCCGCGACGGTATTCGAACTTGTCGACCGCTTTCATCAAACCGATGTTGCCTTCCTGGATCAGATCGAGGAATTGCAGGCCACGGTTGGTGTACTTCTTGGCGATCGAGATCACCAGACGCAGGTTGGCTTCGACCATCTCTTTCTTCGCGCGGCGGGCCTTGGCCTCGCCGATCGACATGCGACGGTTGATGTCCTTGATTTCCGCGACGGTCAGGCCGGTTTCAGCTTCGAGCGCGACCAGTTTCTTCTGGCACTTGACGATGTCGTCCTGCACACGACCAATGGCTTCGGCGTATTTGCTCTTGCCTTTGGCCAGGGCGTCGGTCCAGCTCTGGTCGATTTCGTTGCCCGGGAACTGGCGCAGGAAATCGGCACGCGGCATACGGGCATCACGCACGCACAGCTGCATGATGGCGCGCTCTTGCTGACGCAGGCGGTCGAGGGCGCCACGGACGCGCTCCACCAGGCCTTCGAACTGCTTGGGCACCAGCTTGATCGGCATGAACAGCTCGGCCAGGACGAGCATCTCGTCGATGCCTTGCTGGCTGTGGCGACCGTGCTTTTTCAGTGCCTTGAGGGTAACCGCGAGTTGATCCTGGACGGCACCGAAGCGCTGGGCGGCGATGACTGGGTCCGGACCGCTCTCGGCCTCTTCCTCGTCGTCGCTGCTTTCTGCGTTTTCTTCGTCGTCATCGTCCTTGGCTTCCGCCGCCTTGTCGGTTTTCTCGACAGGTGGTGGTACCTCGGCCGGCGGCGCAATGCCGTCGTCCGGATCGATGTAGCCGCTCAGTACGTCGGACAGGCGACCGCCTTCCGTCGTGACGCGCTCGTATTCGCTGAGGATGTGATCGACCGTGCCAGGAAAGTGCGAAATCGCACTCATCACTTCACGGATGCCCTCTTCGATACGCTTGGCGATCTCGATCTCGCCTTCGCGAGTGAGCAGCTCGACGGTCCCCATTTCACGCATGTACATGCGCACTGGGTCCGTGGTGCGGCCAATGTCGGTTTCCACGGCCGCCAACGCAGCGGCGGCTTCTTCGGCGGCGGCTTCGTCGGTATCGGCTTCGGCCAACAAAAGGGCATCCGCATCCGGAGCACTCTCGAATACGTTGATCCCCATGTCGTTGATCATGCGGATGATGTCTTCCACCTGCTCCGGATCTGAAATATCCTCAGGCAGGTGGTCGTTGACCTCCGCGTAAGTCAGGTAGCCCTGCTCACGACCGCGGGTGATCAACTCTTTGATGCGAGACTGCTGTTGCGCTTTTCCGGACATAACACCCTATCCACTGAAGGTCTTGGCGGGCAAAAAACAAGCCGAGGATTATACCCGAGCTGTGACCTCACGCGCCAGTTGAGGTCGGGGTTTGAGCGTGAAGATTGCGACTTAAAAGCTCGCGCAGCTGATTTTTCTCGTCTGCGCTGAGTTCTTCCTGCCGTGCTTTGCGGAGCAAATGCTCCAGGGTTCGCTCGCGTTGGCGGGCGGATAAACTAGTAATGGTGTCGAAAAACTGTTGTTCAAGGTTATCGGCATCGATCAGCCACTCCTTTTCGGCCAGAGCCTGCAGCAAGCGACCTTGATCGGTACCGTGCCAGCGGGCGATCAACTGTAATGAGCGTAGCCCAGGATTCTTTTGCAGGGCGCCCAGCAGGGCGACCAGCAATTGTGTATAGACATGACCTTCATCGGCAAAGTGACTGACATCTTCAACTTTTTCCGCCAGATGGGGGTGATGCAGCAAAGTCCGCAATGCACTCAGGGTCGGTGGTTCGACGCTGGTCGGCACGCGCGGGGCACGTTGTTCGAATTCCTGGCGTTTGCCATTGCGATCCCACGGCTTGCCTTTCTTGTCCCAGGGCTTGTCCTGCCACTTTTTCTGCCCGCCCTGCTTGGGTGTCCACGCCTGTTGTGGCGGCTGCTGGGGCTGAGCGTAAGCGTCGCCCTGATGGCCTGGGTGAAAGTCGCCGTAGTCATGCTGGCTGTAATCGGCGCTGTAGTCGGGCAGTTGATCGTAGTCGATGCCCGGGTCGTATTCGGGTGTTGCCTGGGCGGGCGCAGGCGTGCTGCGGGCCATCTGGTTCATGGCTTCGCCGCTGAGGCCGGTGATTTCGGTCAGGCGGTTGCGCATCAGGGCGCGTAGGTTGTTGCCGGGCACCTTGTCGATCAGCGGCGCGGCCAGGGTCACCATGTGGGCCTTGCCTTCGAGCGAGCGCGGGTCGGCCTCTTCGGTCAGTTGCTGGAAGAAGTAATCGGCCAGCGGCTGGGCCATCTGGTGAATGCGGGCCTGGAAAGCGTCGGTGCCTTCGGCGCGAACCAGGCTGTCCGGGTCTTCGCCCTCGGGCAAAAACAGAAAGCGCGCACGTCGACCGTCCTGCAGGCAAGGCAGCGCCGCCTCCAGAGCTCGCCAGGCGGCTTTGCGGCCGGCCTGGTCGCCGTCGAAGCAGAACAGCACGCTGGGTACTACCCGAAACAGGCGCTTGAGGTGCTCTTCGCTGGTGGCGGTACCCAGCGTCGCGACGGCGTTGCGCAGGCCTTGCTGGGCCAGCGCGATGACGTCCATATAGCCCTCGACCACGATGATCTCGTCGAGGTTGCGGTTGTTCTTGCGTGCTTCGAACAGCCCGTAGAGTTCCTGGCCCTTGTGAAATACCGGCGTCTCGGGGGAGTTCAGGTACTTGGGTTTGTCGTCGCCCAGCACCCGGCCACCGAAGGCGATGATGCGGCCGCGGCTGTCGCGGATCGGGAACATCACGCGGTCGCGAAAGCGGTCGTAGCGCTTGCCGGTTTCGGCGTTTTCGATCAGCAGGCCGGCGTCGATCATCGCCTTTTGCCCGAGAGTGTCGGTGCCCAGATGCTTGAGCAGGTTGTCCCAGCCCGGCGGCGCGAAGCCCAGACCGAAGTCGCGAGCGATCTCCCCAGACAGGCCGCGGCCCTTGAGGTAGTCGACCGCTGCACGGCGCGACGGGTGGGCCTTGAGCGACTGGCGGAAAAAATCGGCGGCGGCGGTCAGCAGCGGATAGAGCGGCGAGTCCGTGGGCTGGCGCGGCTTGTTCTGGCGTCCGCCTTCTTCGCGCGGCACTTCCATGCCGGCGGACTTGGCCAGGTCCTCGATGGCCTGGGGGAAGTCCAGGTTGTCGTGGTCCATGAGGAAGCCCAGGGCGTTACCGCCAGCGCCGCAACCGAAGCAGTAATAGAACTGCTTGTCGGGGCTGACGGTGAACGACGGGGTCTTTTCCTTGTGGAACGGGCAGCACGCCGAGTAGTTCTTGCCGGTCTTTTTGAGCGACACGCGCGAGCTCACCACGTCGACGATGTCGGTGCGGTTCAGGAGGTCGTCAATGAAGCTCTGGGGGATCAGCCCGGCCATGGGGTTCTCGTCATCAAACAGGGAAACACTGCAGGAGTGTATCTACTGAGCGCAGAATCGGGGTGCCTTTGCGGTACTGATTTTGTATCGGCAACAGTTACAACTTCGACAGTGCCACAGGGCATCGAAGCGCGGAAGAATGTGCGGAAGGGTGTGCTCGTCTGCAGCCTTGCAAGGCTCGTCAGGGTGACGTGCACAGCTGGCGTTTAAGGCCAGTTCTGACGTTCTAGGCAGCCGCTCTTGGCGTGAGCCAGGAGTGGAGTTGCGGTACAGCACCAACGGTGTAGCGATGCATCGGCATAGCAACTGCGTGAAGCCACCACTGCCGGCAGCCCGGCAGTGAGCCGGGCGAGGCAGAAGCTTGCAGCGAACGTCTGTGTATTAGTACAGACGAACGGCGCGGCGCTGTTCGCGCTGAACTTTCTTAGCGTGACGTTTGACAGCGGCTGCTGCCTTGCGCTTACGCTCGGAAGTTGGCTTCTCGTAAAATTCGCGGCTACGAACTTCAGCCAGTACACCGGCTTTTTCGCAGGAGCGCTTGAAACGACGCAGAGCTACGTCGAAGGGTTCGTTCTCTTTTACTTTGACGGCTGGCATCCAGAGCTACCTTCATTCATTACCGGGGTCAACGTACTCCTGCGGAAAATCGCGCTCGGGATACGTCGGTTTTTAAGGGTTGCGGATGTTAACCCTATGACGACAGGAATGCAAAGCCTCTGATCGAAAACCGCTGGTCGGAGCGCTGAGCGGCGACTATCATGCGCGCCTTTGAAGCCAGCCTCAACAAGGCGAGACCCATGTTAGTACTGGGATTGGAAACCTCTTGCGACGAAACCGGCGTCGCATTATACGACAGCGAGCTAGGCTTGCTGGGCGACGCGCTGTTCAGCCAGATCGACCTGCACCGTGCCTATGGCGGCGTAGTCCCCGAACTGGCCTCGCGCGATCACGTCAAGCGCATGCTGCCGTTGATCCGTGAAGTGCTGGCCCAGGCCGAGCGTGCCCCGGCCGATATCGACGCCATCGCCTACACCGCCGGCCCCGGCCTGGTGGGAGCGCTGCTGGTGGGCGCCGCCTGTGCGCAGGCCTTGGCGTTCGCCTGGGACGTGCCGGCGTTGGGCGTGCACCACATGGAAGGCCATTTGCTGGCGCCGATGCTTGAAGAGCAGCCGCCGGAATTTCCGTTCGTCGCTTTGTTGGTGTCGGGCGGGCATACGCAGCTGGTAAGAGTGGATGGCATCGGCCAATACGAGCTGCTGGGCGAGACCCTCGACGATGCGGCTGGCGAAGCCTTCGACAAGACCGCCAAGATGATGGGGCTCAATTATCCGGGCGGCCCGGAGATCGCCAAGCTCGCAGGGCAGGGCGCCCCAGGACGCTTTACCTTCCCGCGGCCGATGACCGACCGGCCCGGGCTGACGTTCAGCTTCAGCGGCCTGAAAACCTCCGCCCTGAATACCTGGCAGCAGTGCCAGAGCGCTGGGGACGACAGCGAGCAAACCCGTTGCGACATCGCGCTGGCCTTCCAACAGGCGGTGGTGGAGACTCTGACCATCAAGTGCAAGCGTGCCCTCAAGCAAACTCACCTCAAGCGTCTGGTGATCGCTGGCGGCGTCAGCGCCAACCGCGCGCTGCGCGAGTCCCTGGAGAAGATGCTCGGCGAGATCAACGGCCATGTATTTTACGCCCGGCCGCAGTTCTGCACCGACAACGGCGCGATGATCGCCTACGCGGGCTGTCAGCGCCTGATGGCGGGGCAGCGTAACGATCTGGCGATCAACGTGCAGGCTCGCTGGCCGATGGAGCAGTTGACCGCTCCTGTGGTTGCGTAGGGCTTGAGGGCCCTTTCGCGGGCAAGCCCTGCTTCCACAGTCGTGGGAGCAGGGCTTGCTCGCGACAAGGGCGGTACAACTTGCACAAGATGAGCGGATTTCACCGCAGGCAATCAGAAATGCCGTTCGCGTCCCGCCAGCAGGTCGCGTAGATTGCCGCGATGACGCCAGACGATCAGCAAGGTCAGCACGCACATCGGCAGCAATGCTTGTGGCGCCTGCCACGCCAGCAGCGGCAGCGTCAGGGGGGTGGCGATCAAGGAGGCCAGCGAGCTGGTACGGGTGAGGGCGAAGACTACCGCCCAGGCGACCACCGCCAGCAGCGCTGCGGGCACGTATAGCCCCAGCAATACTCCTGCGGCGGTGGCGACACCCTTGCCACCCTTGAAGCGGAAATACAGCGGGAACAGATGGCCGAGTACCGCGCACAGCCCGATCCAGGCCTGTTGTTGCAGCCCGAGGCCGAACGCCAGGCCGACCAGCACTGGCAACAGGCCTTTGCAAAGGTCGCCGAGCAGGGTCAGGATGGCAAGCTTGCGCCCGGCCAGGCGCAGCATGTTAGTGGCGCCGGCGTTGCCCGAGCCGCTCATGCGCGGGTCCGGCAGGCCGGTGCCGCGGCTGATGAGGATGGCGAAGGACAGCGAACCCAGCAGGTAGGCGAGTAACGCCAGTAACCAAAACATGCGAACTATTCCGGGCGAGGACGTCCTGATTCTAACGGCGCATCGCGCCCTTGTCGTGCAGTGGAGAAAAGTGCTTGGACAGAGTGTTTATCGAGGGGCTGGAAGTCGACACCGTGATCGGTGCCTACGACTGGGAGCGGGACATTCGCCAATGCCTGCGCCTGGACCTGCGCTTCGCCTGGGATAACCGCCCGGCAGCCGCAGGCGACGACCTGAGCCTGGCCCTCGACTATGCCAGCGTTTCGGCACGCATTCAGGCCTTCGCGCAGGAGGCGCGCTTCGAGTTGGTGGAAACCTTCGCCGAGCGCCTGGCCGAAGTGCTCATGGGCGAATTCCAGATTCCCTGGCTGCACCTCAAATTGACCAAGCCGGGTGCTGTCGCGGCCGCCAAGGGCGTGGGCGTGGAGATCGAGCGCGGATGCCTCTGACCCGTATCTACCTAGGCCTCGGTAGCAATATCGAGCGCGAGTCGCACCTGTGCGCCGGCCTCGATGCGTTGGCGCTGTTTGTCGAGGATATGCAGTGTTCGCCGGTATTCGAGAGCGCGGCGGTGGGCATCAAGAGCGGGCCGTTCTTCAATCTGGTGGTGACCGGCCTGACTGACTTGCCGCTGATGGAGCTGGATCGCCGCCTCAAGTTCATCGAAGCGGATAACGGCCGTTACGCCCCGGAGCGCAAGGGCCTGCCGCTGGATATCGACGTGCTGCTGTATGGCCAGCAGGCAGGCAATTTCGATGGCTTGATTCTGCCCCGCGCAGAAATCCTCAAGAACGCTTTCGTGTTATGGCCGTTGGCGTTGCTGGCACCCACCGAGCAGCATCCGGGTGTGCAGCGCTCGTTTGCTCAGCTGTGGGATGAGGCGCAGATCGACCAGCTATTGGCCCCGGTGCCGTTCACTTGGCGCGACCAGCAGCTCACGGTCTGCTAAACCCGTGTAGCGGGGGGGCTTGCCCCCGATGATATTTCCGTCAGCCGCGTCTTTGTGGGCATTGAGTTTTTTCGGGGGCAAGCCCCCCCGCTACAGGGAGGCGCGGTGTTCAGCCTGGTATTGGCTCAATACCGCCAGCCGCTCGCGCTTGATCGCTTCCCCTAGCGCCTGGCCCTGGTAGCCATGAGCGACCAGCGGCTGCACCGCTACCGAGCGGGCGGCATCGGCTGCGCCGCGCAGGTACTGCGCTTGTGGATAACTGCCCTGCGCGCTCGCCTTGGCATCCAGCTCGCAGACCGCCAGGAACTCGTCGAAACGCTGGGGACGACGGTACACGTCGAAACTTTGCAGCAGTTCCAGCAGTGCCGTGGGCTCGATCTCCAGTGCTCGATGGCCCTGGTCCCGGTATTGCCCCACCAGCACCGCCAATTCCAGGCAATCGCGCGGTACCTTGAAGCGCTCACTGACCGCCTTGATCTGCTTCGCCGGCAGCTGCTGGAGCAAGCACGCCCAGCGTACGGTCAGTGGCTGACCGAGCTGTGCCGAGTGGCGCAGGGCACGCAAGCTATGCTCGCCGGTATTGGGGTGCGGTGTGCCGAACAGCGCATCGACTTCCGGCAGCAGGCGTTCCAGGGCGCCGCATTCGCGCAGGACCTGTATGAACACCTGAGGCTGATCTTCCATCAGCGCGCGGGAGATCTCTTTCCAGCAGCGTTCCGGCGTCAACGCCGCCAACTCGCCAGATTCGCTGAGTTGGCGCATCAAGGCCAGGGTCTCGTCGGCAACGCCGAAACCCAGGGATGCAAAGCGCGCGGCAAATCGTGCCACACGCAAGACTCGTAACGGATCTTCGGCGAATGCCGGAGAAACATGGCGCAAAATCCGATTCTGCAAGTCTCTCCCGCCACCATAGGGATCGGTCAATTGCCCGTGATCATCCTCGGCCATGGCGTTGATGGTCAGGTCGCGGCGGATCAGATCCTGCTCCAGCGTGACGTCCGGGCTGGCGTAGAAGGTAAAGCCGCCATAGCCATGGCCGCTCTTGCGCTCGGTACGCGCCAGTGCATATTCCTCACCCGTGTGCGGATGCAGGAATACCGGGAAATCGGCGCCTACTGGCCGATAGCCCAGATCCAGCATCTGCTCGGCGCTGGCGCCCACCACCACATAGTCGACATCAGTGACGTCTCGTCCGAGAAGGCGATCGCGCACTGCGCCACCCACTTTGTAGATCTGCATGAAAAAGCCTCCGTCTGCGGCCCACAGGATACCTGCTGTGGACCGCGGAGGGAGGCTTGCATGCCGCTCGGTGGGTCAGAGATGAACCACGGCGAGGTCCAGGCGCCCGTAATCGCCTTCGGCATGTTCGTGCCGGGGCGGTACGTGATGGGTTTTCATGATCTGGTCGCCTTGCAGGGTTTCGAGCTTGATATCGAAGCCCCACAGCCGATGCAGATGCTTGAGGACTTCGTCGGTGGACTCTCCTAGCGGTTTGCGATTGTGTTGTTGATGGCGCAGGGTCAGCGAGCGATCGCCACGGCGGTCGATGCTGTAGATCTGCACATTGGGTTCGCGGTTGCCGAGGTTGTACTGCGCGGCCAGGGTTTCGCGGATGATCCGATAGCCCGCGTCGTCATGGATGGCCGGCACCAGCAGGTCGTCGCGCTGGTCGTCGTCCATGATGCTGAACAGCTTCAGGTCGCGGATGACCTTGGGCGACAGGTACTGCAGGATGAAGCTCTCGTCCTTGAAGCTGGTCATGGCGAACTTGATGGTCGACAGCCAGTCGCTGCCGGCTATCTCGGGGAACCACTTGCGGTCCTCGTCATCCGGGTTTTCACACATGCGGCGGATGTCGCGGTACATGGCGAACCCAAGGGCATATGGGTTGATGCCGCTGTAGTAGGGGCTGTCGAAGCTGGGCTGGAACACCACGCTGGTGTGGGAGGTAAGGAACTCCATCATGAAGCCGTCGGTGACCAGGCCTTCGTCGTACAGGTCGTTCATCAACGTGTAGTGCCAGAAGGTCGCCCAGCCCTCGTTCATGACCTGAGTCTGACGTTGTGGGTAGAAGTACTGCGCGATCTTGCGCACGATTCGTACGATCTCGCGCTGCCAGGGCTCCAGCAGGGGGGCGTGCTTCTCGATGAAGTAGAGGATGTTTTCCTGAGGCTCCGACGGGAAGCGGACGTTGTCCTCTTCGCGGTTCTTGTCGGCGCTTTTCGGAATGGTCCGCCATAGGTCGTTGATCTGGCGCTGCAGGTGCTCCTCGCGGTCCTTCTGGCGTCGACGCTCTTCTTCGGCGGAAATCGGGTAAGGACGCTTGTAGCGGTCGACACCGTAGTTCATCAGCGCGTGGCATGAATCGAGCAAGTCCTCGACCGCGTCGATGCCATGACGCTCTTCGCATTGCATGATGTACTGCTTGGCGAACACCAGGTAGTCGATGATCGAGCTGGCGTCGGTCCAGGTGCGGAACAGGTAGTTGCCCTTGAAAAAGCTGTTGTGCCCATAGCAGGCATGAGCTACCACCAGTGCCTGCATGCAGATGGTGTTTTCTTCCATCAGATAGGCGATGCACGGGTCCGAGTTGATCACGATCTCGTACGCCAGCCCCATCTGCCCGCGGGTGTAGGACTTTTCGGTGCTGAGAAAGTGTTTGCCGTAGGACCAGTGGTGATAGCCCAATGGCATGCCGACGGAGGCGTAGGCGTCCATCATCTGCTCGGCGGTGATCACTTCGATCTGGTTGGGGTAGGTGTCCAGCGCATAGCGCTCGGCGATACGACTGATCTCTCGGTCGTAGGCCTGGATCAGCTCGAAGGTCCATTCCGAGCCAGTGGAGAGGGGTTGGCGTTTCTGCTCTCTAGCGGTCATGTCACTAACCTGCGCTGGAAGAGTTCACGAAAGACCGGATAGATATCACCGGCCGTCACCAGCTGTTGCTGGGCGAACGTATCGGCGAAGCTCTCGCTGATGCGTTCATATTCATACCACAGCGCCTGATGTTCGCGCGGGGTGATCTCGACATAGGTGTAGTACTGGACGAACGGCATGATCTGCTTGGTCAGAATCTCGCGGCAGATCGGCGAGTCGTCGTTCCAGTTGTCACCGTCCGAGGCCTGGGCTGCGTAAATGTTCCACTCGCTTGTGGGGTAGCGCGCGGCCATGATCTCCTGCATCAGCTTCAGGGCGCTGGAGACGATGGTGCCGCCGGTTTCCCGGGAATAGAAAAACTCCTCTTCGTCGACTTCGCGGGCACTGGTGTGATGGCGAATGAACACCACTTCGATCTTGTCGTAGTTGCGCTTGAGGAACAGGTACAAGAGGATGAAGAAGCGCTTGGCGATGTCCTTGGTGGCCTGAGTCATGGAGCCGGAGACGTCCATCAGGCAGAACATCACGGCCTTGGAGCTGGGGTTCGGGTGCTTGACCAACAAGTTGTACTTGAGATCGAAGGTATCGAGGAATGGCACGCGGTGAATGCGTGCGCTCAAGCGTTCGATTTCACCCTCTATTTCCTGGATATCGCCGAAATTGTCCGGCTCTTCACGCTTGAGGCGGGCGAGTTCCTCCTTGGCTTCCTTGAGCTTCGCGCGGCTGCTGCCGGACAGCGCGATGCGTCGCGCGTGGGCCGAGCGCAGCGTGCGGACGATATTGATGCGTGACGGGTTGCCCTCGTTGGACACGCCAGCGCGTACGGTCTTGAAGGTATCGGTGCCGGTCAGGTTGCGCTTGACCAGGTTGGGGAGTTCGAGGTCTTCGAACATGAACTCTAGAAATTCTTCCTGAGTGATCTGGAAAGTGAACTCGTCCATGCCTTCGCCGGAGTTGCCGGCCTTGCCTGCGCCCTTGCCGCCACCACCGCCTCCTTGGGGTCGGGCAATATGTTCGCCTGCGGTGAATTCCTTGTTGCCGGGATGGACCACGGTCTGTTTACCGCCGCGGCCATGGTGAAGCACTGGCTCATCGATATCGCGGCCAGGGATGCTGATCTGTTCGCCGTGCTCCATATCGGTAATGGAGCGCCGACCCACGGCCTCTTCGACCGCTTTCTTGATGTGATCACGGTAGCGTCGCAAAAAGCGCTGACGGTTCACCGTGCTCTTGTTCTTGCCGTTCAGACGTCGGTCGATCACATAGCTCATAGGCCCTCCAGGCAGCTGCATGCACCAAGCTGCTAGCCGCAAGTCAAAAAGCCACAGGCCGCAGGCCTGCGCAGTCGGTTGAGGCCTGATGCCGACTGCGAGTGCCCTGCAGCTTGAAGCTTACCGCTGCTTCACTGCGACTTTCTGACCCGCAGGTACCACTCGGAAAGCAGTCGTACCTGTTTGTCGGTGTATCCGCGTTCGACCATGCGTGTGACGAAGTCGTTGTGCTTGAGTTGGTCCTCTTTGCTGGCTTTGGCATTGAAGCTGATGACCGGTAGCAGATCCTCGGTGTTGGAGAACATTTTCTTCTCGATCACCACCCGCAGCTTCTCGTAACTGAGCCAGGTCGGATTCTTGCCGTTGTTGTTGGCGCGGGCGCGCAGCACGAAGTTGACGATCTCGTTACGGAAATCCTTCGGATTGCTGATGCCTGCCGGTTTCTCGATCTTTTCCAGTTCCTCGTTGAGCGCGACGCGGTTGAGGATTTCCCCGGTTTCAGGATCGCGGTATTCCTGGTCTTGAATCCAGAAGTCGGCGTACAACACGTAGCGATCGAAAATGTTCTGGCCGTACTCGCTGTAGGATTCGAGGTAGGCGGTCTGGATTTCCTTGCCGATGAACTCGATATAGCGTGGTGCCAGGTACTCCTTCAAATAGCGCAGATAGCGTTCGCGCACCTCGGCCGGGAATTGTTCCTGCTCGATCTGTTGCTCCAACACGTAGAGCAGATGCACCGGATTGGCGGCGATCTCGTGTGGATCGAAGTTGAAGACCTTGGAGAGGATCTTGAACGCGAACCGAGTCGACAGGCCGTTCATGCCTTCGTCTACCCCAGCGCTGTCGCGGTACTCCTGGATCGACTTGGCCTTGGGATCGGTATCCTTGAGGTTTTCGCCGTCGTAAACCCTCATCTTCGAATAGATGTTGGAGTTTTCTGGCTCCTTGAGTCGCGACAAGGTGGTGAACTGGGCCAGCATTTTCAGCGTATCCGGCGCGCAATGGGCCTTGGCCAGCGAGCTGTTGAACAAGAGCTTGTCGTAGATCTTGATTTCGTCGCTGACCCGCAGGCAGTAGGGGACTTTGACGATATAGATCCGGTCGATGAACGCTTCGTTGTTCTTGTTGTTACGGAAGCTGTGCCATTCCGATTCGTTGGAGTGAGCCAGCAGGATCCCGGAGTAGGGGATGGCCCCCAGGCCTTCGGTACTGTTGTAGTTGCCTTCCTGAGTGGCGGTGAGCAAGGGGTGCAGGACCTTGATGGGCGCCTTGAACATCTCGACGAATTCCATCAGGCCTTGGTTGGCCCGGCACAGCGCGCCCGAGTAGCTGTAAGCGTCGGCGTCGTTCTGTGGGTATTCTTCCAGCTTGCGGATGTCGACCTTGCCCACCAGTGCGGAAATGTCCTGGTTGTTGTCGTCCCCGGGCTCGGTCTTGGCGACGGCGATCTGGTTGAGAATCGATGGGTAGAGTTTGACCACGCGGAACTGGCTGATGTCGCCGCCGAATTCTGACAGGCGCTTGGTGGCCCAGGGCGACATGATGGTATTGAGGTAGCGTCGAGGGATACCGAAGTCTTCCTCAAGGATCGCGCCGTCTTCAGTGGCGTTGAACAGCCCCAGAGGCGATTCGAACACCGGTGAGCCTTTGATGGCGTAGAAGGGCTCCTTTTCGATCAGCTGTTTGAGCTTTTCGGCCAGGGACGATTTACCGCCACCTACCGGGCCCAGCAGATACAGGATCTGTTTCTTCTCCTCCAGCCCTTGGGCCGCGTGGCGGAAATAGGAAACGATCTGGTCGATGCATTCCTCCATCCCGTGGAAATCCTTGAACGCCGGATAGCGTCGGATCACCTTGTTGGAAAAGATGCGCGAAAGCCTCGAGTTGGTCGACGTGTCGGTCAACTCGGGCTCGCCGATAGCAGTCAGAATCCGCTCGGGCGCAGACGCGTAGGCGCTGCGGTCAGCTTTGCAGAGCTCGAGATACTCCTGTAATGAGAGCTCTTCCTGACGAGTGGATTCGAAACGTTGCTGGAAGTGGCTAAAAATACTCATGACGTCACCTCGCTCGATACGTGGAGCCGACGTCGGATCAGTCAGTTTGATGCTGGAAAACAACCGATATCCGGCTGCCTTTACCCCCCAGAACACCTCTAAGTCGCTACCGATGACCCGCGCGCCGGTGTACCGGCTCTCCCCTGTTTTGGATGGCCTGCACTTAAGGATAGTTGGTTATCGCAGACTTCAAGGCGAGATGAGCAATTAGTTGTGCCTGGCCAACTGGCAGCCAGGCCACAGCCCGCGTGGCACGGGCGATAGACGGTAATTAAATTTTTTTTGATGCGCGGCTCAGACTGCAATCTGTTCAGGGTAGGTGGCGCGCCACAATTCAAAGCCGCCGTCGAGGCTGTAGACGTCGGAAAAGCCCTGACTGACCAGATAGGCCGCCGCGCTCTGGCTGGAATTGCCGTGATAGCAGACCACTACGACCGGGGCATCCAGATCGGCGGCGCGGATGAAGTCGGCGATCGAGTGGTTGTCCAGGTGCTGGGCGTCGGGAATGTGGCTGGCGGCAAAAGTCTGCGGGTCACGTACATCGACGACCACCGCGCCTTTTTCACGCAGGGTTTGCGCCTCGGCAGGCG
This sequence comes from Pseudomonas sp. GW821-FHT01A09, assembly GCF_058986725.1. Lineage (NCBI taxonomy): Bacteria > Pseudomonadati > Pseudomonadota > Gammaproteobacteria > Pseudomonadales > Pseudomonadaceae > Pseudomonas > Pseudomonas sp. GW821-FHT01A09. The sequence goes on along the minus strand of NZ_JBYSWB010000019.1, from coordinate 23,535 downwards.
GTATGCGTTTGAATTCGGTCATGGCAACGGGCTCCATTCAACAGGGTAATTAGCGGTGTGAAGACAGCGCGTCGACCACCTGGGACGGTGTGCCCCGTTCCAGGCGGCCGTGCTCGTCGCAGCTGCATTCATGGCGAGTGCCATGGTCGATATTGTACAGGGTCATGGCGCCGCCCCAGACGCAGCCGGTGTCCAGCGCGACGATGTTGGGCTCGTTGACCTTGCCTTCGAGCGCCGCCCAGTGGCCGAAGATGATCTTCACTGCCTTGGTGCGCCGCTCCTTGTGCTTGAACCACGGGGCGTAGCCGGGTGGCGCTTTGTCGGCGCCTTCCTTGCCCTTGAGATCGAGCTTGCCTTCGCGGGTGCAGAAGCGCATCCGCGTGAAGTAATTGGTGATGACCCGCAGCCGCGTCACACCGTGCAGGTCCTTGTCCCACTTGTTCGGCTCGTTGCCGTACATGCCGTCGAGAAACGGCAGCAGCAGGTTGTCATCCTTTAGGACGGCCTCGACCTCGGCGGCATGTTGCAGCGCCTTGCCCAGCGTCCATTGCGGCGGGATGCCGGCATGGACCATGGCGACACCCCGGGGCTCGTCGTAATGCAGCAGCTTTTGCTGACGCAGCCACCCCAGCAACTGCGGGGCATCGGGCGCTTCGAGGATTTCGCGCAGGGTATCGCCCTTTTTCAGGCGCTCGATGTTGTAGCGCGCGGCCAGCAGGTGCAGGTCGTGATTGCCGAGCACGCAGACCACCGCCTGACGAATGCTGTAGAGGAAACGCAGGGTTTCGAGCGATTCCGGGCCACGGTTGACCAGATCGCCCACCAGCCACAGTTGATCGTGGGCAGGGTCGAAGGCCACGCGGTCGAGCAGGCATTTGAGCGGTTCGAGACAGCCTTGCAGGTCACCGACCGCGTATGCCGTCATCAGTGCAAGGCCCCGGGCACGGCCAGGCGGAAAGGCGCGATCACGGCGTCGAAGCGTTTGCCGTCCTCGGCCTGCATCTGATAGGAACCTTGCATGTTGCCGACCTTGGTAGTCATCACCGTGCCGCTGCTGTAGGTGTGGCTGCCACCGGCTTCGATGCGCGGTTGCTGACCGACGACGCCTGCGCCGCGGACTTCTTCGACATGGCCGTCACCGTCGGTGATCACCCAGTGCCGAGACAGCAAGGTGGCAGGCACCTCGCCGTTGTTGCGCACGGTGACGGTGTAGGCGAACGCATAGCGTTGCTGTTCGGGTTGCGACTGTTCTGCCAGGAAGCGAGTAACTACGCTGACGTCGATCTGGTAGCGGGAGTCGGACATGCAAATACGCCTTTGAACAAAAACCAGTAAACCTCAGGGGTCGGTGCGACTCAGTCTAGGCCATCTAACCCACGATAGGCCAGATACGTCGGATCGTGTAGCGAGGGGGCTGCCGCCGATTCGGTAGCTCAGGTACATCGAGGTGGTCGGGGGCAAGCCCCCTCGCTACAAGGTGGGATCAGGCCGCCGTCAGTTCATGCAGCTTGTCGGCCAGGCGCACGAACTGTTCCAGGCTCAACTGCTCGGGCCGCAGGCTGCCATCGACCCCGGCGGCTTCGATGGCTTCGTTGGGCATCAGCGCCTTGAGAGTGTTGCGCAAGGTCTTGCGACGCTGGTTGAAGGCTTCGCGCACCACTCGTTCGAGCAGGCGATGGTCCTTGGCCGGGAAGGGCGGGGTGTCATAGGGCACCAGGCGCACGATCGCCGAATCGACCTTGGGCGGTGGATTGAACGCACCTGGGCCGACGTTGAACAGGTGTTCGACCCGGCAGTGGTACTGGACCATGATCGACAAGCGGCCCCAGTCACCGCCGCCAGGCCCGGCCGCCATGCGCTCGACCACTTCCTTCTGCAGCATGAAGTGCATGTCCTTGATCAGCCGCGCGTTGTGCAGCAGATGAAAGATCAGCGGTGTGGAAATGTTGTACGGCAGATTGCCGACCACGCGCAGAGTGCCGGGGGCGGCGCCCAGGGTGTTGAAGTCGAATTTGAGCGCATCGCCCTGATGCAGGCTGAAGTTGTCGCGCCCGGCGAATTGCTGGGTAAGAATCACCGCCAGGTCCTTGTCGATCTCGACCACATCCACCTGTGCGCCGCTATCGAGGATGCCTTCGGTCAATGCGCCCTGGCCTGGACCGATTTCCAGCACGCGGTCGTCCGGGCGCGCATGAATGGAACGCAGAATGCGGTCGATCACGCCGGCGTCATGCAGGAAGTTCTGGCCGAAGCGCTTGCGCGCCCGGTGTTGGTATTGCTCGGTCATAGTCGGGTCTCGGCCATCTGGTAGGCGGTGGCCAGGGCAACCTGCAGGCTGCCGGTGTCGACGCGCCCGGTGCCGGCCAGATCAAGCGCCGTGCCGTGGTCGACGGAGGTGCGGATGATCGGCAGGCCCAAGGTCACATTGACGGCGGCGCCGAAGCCCTTGTACTTGAGTACGGGCAGGCCCTGGTCATGGTACATCGCCAGCACCGCGTCGCAGTGCTCCAGATATTTGGGGGTAAATAAAGTGTCGGCGGGCAAGGGACCGCGCAGGTCCATGCCTTCGCTGCGCAGTTGTTCCAGCGCAGGCTCGATGATGTCGATTTCTTCTCGGCCCAGGTGTCCGCTTTCACCGGCATGGGGATTGAGCCCGCAGACCAGGATGCGCGGCGCCGGGATGCCGAACTTGTGCTTGAGGTCGGCGTGCAGAATGCGCGTGACGCGCTGCAGCCGCTCGCTGGTAATGGCGTCGGCGACCTCACGCAGTGGCAGGTGCGTGGTCACCAAGGCGACGCGCAGGTCGCCGGTGGCCAGCATCATCACCACTTGCTCGGTGTGAGTCAGCTCGGCGAGGAATTCGGTATGCCCAGAGAACGCGATGCCGCCGTCGTTGATCACGCCCTTGTGCACCGGTGCGGTGATCATCCCGGCGAACTGGCCGTTGAGGCAGCCGACACCGGCACGGGTCAGGGTTTCAAGGACGAAGCCAGCGTTGGCCTTGTCGAGCTGGCCAGTACGTACCGAGGCCGCCAACGGCGTGTCCCAGACGTACAGGCTGCCGGCCTCCGCAGGAACATCCGGAAAGGCATCAGGGCTGACCGGCACCAACTTGACGGCCACGCCCAGTTGCACGGCCCGCTCGCGGAGCAGGTCGTGGCTGGTAATGGCAATCAGGGGGTGGGGCTGGCGCTGCGCGGCGAGCAACAGGCACAGGTCTGGACCTATGCCCGCCGGCTCGCCGGGTGTCACCGCAAAACGCGTGGGTTTCACGGGGCTGCCTGATCGACGCCAGGGAGCTTGATTTCAACGTAGGCTTCGTCGCGGATCTGACGCAGCCAGGTTTGCAGCTCTTCATCGTACTTGCGGTTGCGCAGGACGTTGAGGGCCTGCTGCTCCCGAGCCTGTTCGGTGCTGTCGGTGGCACGACGACCCAGCACTTCAAGGATGTGCCAGCCGTACTGGCTCTTGAATGGCTTGGACACCACGCCTTGGGCGGTCTGGTTCATCACGTCACGGAACGCCGGCACCAGCGAGGCAGGATCGACCCAGCCAAGGTCGCCGCCATTGAGTGCGGAGCCCGGGTCTTCCGAGAAGTTCTTCGCCAGTGCGGCGAAGTCTTCGCCGTTGTTCACGCGGTCGTAGACGGTATTGATCAGGCGCTGGGTTTCCGCCTCGCTGCGGATCTCGCTTGGCTTGATCAGGATGTGCCGTACATGCACTTCGTCACGCATCTGTGCCTGTTCGCCACCACGGGTTTCCAGGATTTTCAGAATGATGAAGCCACCGGGCGTACGGATCGGCTGAGTGATATCACCCACCGACATCTTGCCCAGCATGGTGTCGAACGGTGGTGGCAGTTGGGCCGACTTGCGCCAGCCCATGTCGCCGCCTTCCAGGGCGTTATCGCTGGACGACCTGGCAATGGCGGTCTGGGCGAAATCAGCGCCCGACTTCAATTGCTGGTAAACGGCCATGGCCTGGCTGCCGGCTTTCTGGATGGCCTCGGAATCGGCGCTTTCCGGCGTCGGGATGAGGATGTTGGCCAGGTGGAATTCCTGGGACAGCTGCATCTTGCCCAGGTCGGAAGCGAGGAAGTTCTTCACTTCCTGCTCCGAGACCTGAATGCGCTCGGCCACACGGCGTTGACGCACGCGGCTGATGATCATCTCGCGACGGACCTGGTCGCGGGCGTCTTCGAACGAGACGCCATCGCGAGCCAGGGCACCCTTGAACTGCGTCAGGCTCATGTTATTGCGCTGGGCAATGGTTTCCATGGCCTGGTTGAGTTCTTCGTCGGTGATGCGGATGCCGGAACGATCGCCGATCTGCAGTTGCAGGTTCTCGACGATCAGGCGTTCGAGCACTTGCTGCTGCAGGACGTTGGCGGGCGGCGTACCGCCCCCACGTTTGGCGATGGTCTGCTCGACGTCACGCACCCGTGCGTCGAGCTGGCTTTTCATGATGACATCGTTGTCGACGATGGCGGCGACGCTATCCAGTGGCTGGACATCGGCGTGCACCACGCCACTCAGTAACACCGCGCCCAACATCATGGGGCGCAGTCGATCAATTAGCTTGGTCTTCACGTTCACGATAACCTTGAATGCCCTTGTCGAGGAAACCCTCGACCTTGTTGCCTGTCACGCCACCGAGCCCTTTGAGCACGAATTGCAGGAACAGACCATGGTCGCCTTTCTCGTTTTCAGGTGCGGCCTGGCTGAATTCGTCGTAGTCGACCCAGTACCGGCTGATGAAGCGCAACTTCCAGCAGCAGTTGTCGTATTCGAAGCCACCAAAGGCATCGAGGGTACGGTTGCGGTTGTAGTCGTACTGCCAGCGGCTGATCAGGCTCCATTGTGGAACGAGCGGCCAGATGATCGAGAAGTCATGCTGCTCGATCTTGTAGTAGTCCTTCACGTAACCAGGCGTGCCAGGGGTGCCGTAGTCGCCACCGCCCACTTTCCAGGTACCAGTCGCGGTGTCGTAACGCACCAGGTCGTTGCGATAGCGATAACCGAAGTTGACCACCTTGTTGGGGTTGTCTTCAGGCTGGTAGTGGAACATCGCGCTGCCGGAACGCGGGCTGTGGCTGTCCGGATCCCAGTTGTATTCGGAGTTGAAGCGCCAGTCGCGGTTGAAGCGCAGGACGTACTGTAGCGCGTAAGGGGAGACCTTGGCGGTAGCGTCGTCGCGGGTACGGTAGTCGATGCCAGGCAGTTGGGCCTTGCGATCTTCCATGTAATACGCCTGGCCGACGCTGATGCGTTGGCGTTCGAAGCCGTTGTCTTCGATCCAGCGACTGGTCAGGCCCAGGGAAATCTTGTTTTCGTCGCCGATCCGGTCCGAGCCGCTGAAGCGGTTGTCGCGGAACAATGCGTCGTAGTTGAAGGTGTACTCCGAGGTGTCGAAAACCGGGATGTCATCCTGGTTCTTGTATGGCACATAGAGGTAGTACAGGCGCGGCTCGAGGGTCTGGCGGTAGTTGGTACCGAACAGACTGGTGTTGCGGTCGAAGTACAGGCCGCTGTCGATGCTGCTGACCGGGACGCCACGGCTTGGCGATTTGTCGTAGTCACCGTTGGTGAGTTGCGACTTGCCGGTACCGTCGAGATCCAGATCATACTGGGTGTAAGCGTACTTGAGCGTTGGCCTGATGTAGCCATAGCTGGCAGACAACGGCAGGCTGATCGATGGCGCGAAGTTCAAACGGTTGCCGTTGGCGCGGGCCAGGCCGGTCACGTTCTTGTCCAGACGAGGCGTAGGGTTGCCGTTCTCATCGTAGAACGTGCCATTGTCCAGATCACGCTCGAAACGCACCGCTTCGGCCGAGTAGTTGAAATCCAGGCCTTCCGGGTGGTACGGCAGCGAGCCGTTGAAGGTGATCTGTGGCAGGCGGTTGTACGGCGTGATGTCCGAAACGGTCGCCAACTTGTAGGCCTGGACGTTCAAGCCGGCGGTGTAAGTGTCCCCCCTCCAGGTCAGGCTGCCCTGCTGGTTGATGTAGTCACGCTTCTCGACGCCGATCTGGTCGCTTTCCAGGTCCTGGAAGTAGTACGGATCGCTGATGTCGGTGAAGTCGACATGGCTGGTCAGGCGCGAGCCGAGGCCACCCTGATGCTGCCAGTTGATCATCCAGCGATCACGTTGGTAATCCGACTGCTTCGAGCGCTCGTCATCGCTGTCATTCAAGAACGCGCCGCCGAACTGACCTTCACTGGTGTTGGTCAGGTAGCGGAATTCGCCTTCCATCATGGTGCCGCGTTCGGCCATGAAGCGTGGGTACAACGTGGCGTCATAGTTGGGCGCCAGGTTGAAGTAGTACGGGGTGACCAGCATGAAGCCGGTCTTGCTGCTGCTCGAGAAGCTCGGCGGCAGGAAGCCCGATTGACGGCGATCGTCGATCGGGAAATAGATGTACGGGGTATACAGGACTGGAATGTCCTTGACCCGCAGCGTCACGTTGGTCGCGGTACCGAAGCCGGTCGCCGGGTTCAAGGTGATGTTGTTGCCCTTGAGCTGCCAGGCGTTGCTGCTCGGTTCGCACGTGGTGTACGTACCATCCTTGAGGCGGATGATGGCGTTTTCGGCGCGCTTGGCGTACAGCGCACTGCCGCGAATGCGCGACTTGTGCATCACGTACTCGGCGTTGTCGACCTGCGCGGCACCGGTGTCGAGTTGAACCTCGCCATGGTCGCCGACGATCAGCGCGCCGTTGTCGCGCAGCTTGACGTTGCCGGTCAGTTCGCCGCGGTTCTCGGCTTGATGGAGGCTGGCTTCATCCGCTTCGATCTGCATGCTGCCCTGGCGCATGACCACGTCCCCTGCGAGCGTCGCGACTTGCGTCTGCTGCTCGTAGCGCGAAGCCTTGGCACCCAGGAAAGTGGGCGCGTCCTTCTTCGAGGTCTTGTCGTTCATGCCGGGGCGTATCGGCTCGATGTAGGCGCCGGAGCAATAAGGGCCGGTCTCCGCCAACTGCGCAGCCGTGAGCTTTTCCCGCGGGACCCAGTCGAGGTGACTGTAGTCGGCGCTGCGGGATTCAAGTCCACGACCTTTGCTGTCGATAACCTTCTTGCCCTCTGCCTTGTCGCCGGCAGCGGACGCACCGCGGCCATCCGCCAGCGCGCCGTCCTGAACGGGACGCGGTGGCAGGTTGGCTGCACTCGTCTGGGGCTTGCAGTCCCAGGTGCCGGCAGCAGAAACTGAACAGTCGAACTGTTCCGCTGCTATTGCATGCGGGAGAATCAGGGGTTGCATCGCCAGCAGACTGCCGGTTACCAGCAACGGAAACTTTCTACGAAACGCGGGGGATTTCAATGCCATCTTATTAGTCCGGGCTTCCTGCGTGCCATCTGCCCGCGGTGGGGCCGCACGCCTCTCGATGGTCTGAAAAAGATGCTGGATAATAAAGCATGACCCGCTTGACGGCTAGCGCCGTCGGAGACCCTTGTAATGCCTGAGCAAGATGTACGCCTGCAACACCTCGAAGTCTGGCTTTCCGAGCAGCTGACAAACCTCTTCAATGCCCAGGGCTGGGGTGCGGTACCCCCGGTTTCATTGGTCGCCGCCAGCAGTGATGCGAGCTTTCGGCGGTATTTCCGCTGGGCCGCGGAGGGGAGAAGTTTCATCGTCATGGACGCTCCTCCCCCCCAGGAAAACTGCGAACCGTTCGTAAAAATCGCTGAGTTGTTGAAAAAAAGCGGGATAAATGTCCCGCAAATTCACGCTCAAGACCTCGAACGCGGCTTTCTTTTGCTCAGCGACCTGGGCAAACAGACCTATCTGGACGTCATCGACAGCGAAAACGCCGCGCAAAAGTTCGCCGCTGCCATTGATGCGTTGATCGCCTTGCAGCAACTGCCCATGGACACACCGCTGCCCAGCTATGACGTGCCGCTGTTGCGCCGCGAGCTGGAACTGTTCCCCGAGTGGTACGTGCGTCGGCATCTGGGCGTGGAGTTCGATGGGCAGCAGTTGCAGCGTTGGCAGCGCGTCAGCCAGCTGCTGATCGACAGCGCGCTGGCGCAGCCCAAGGTGCTGGTGCACCGCGACTATATGCCGCGCAACCTGATGGACAGCGAGCCGAACCCCGGGGTGCTGGATTTCCAGGATGCGGTCTACGGGCCGGTGACCTATGACGTGACATGCCTGTTCAAGGATGCCTTCCTGAGCTGGCCCGAAGAGCGGGTGCAGGGCTGGTTGCATGACTACTGGCGCCAGGCCGCGGCCAAGGGCATTCCCGTACAGGCGGATTTCGCCGAGTTTCAGCGCGCCAGTGATCTGATGGGGGTGCAGCGTCATCTCAAGGTCATCGGTATCTTCGCGCGGATCTGCCATCGCGATGGCAAGCCCCGTTACCTCGCCGACGTGCCGCGCTTCTTCTCTTATATAGAGACGGTGCTGGCGCGGCGCCCGGAACTGGCCGATCTGGCCGAATTGCTGCGCTCGTTGCCCGATGGCGCCAAAGGCGAGCACTCATGAAGGCCATGATTCTTGCCGCGGGCAAGGGCGAGCGCATGCGCCCGCTGACGTTGCACACGCCCAAGCCGCTGGTGCGCGCTGGCGGTGTGCCGTTGATCGAGTACCACATCAAGGCGCTTGCCACCGCTGGCTTCGAGCAGATTGTCATCAACCATGCCTGGCTGGGGCAGCAGATCGAGGATCATCTGGGGGACGGTCAGCGTTTCGGCGTGCAGCTGAGCTATTCGCCGGAGGGCGAGCCGCTGGAGACTGGTGGCGGAATCCTGCGGGCATTGCCGCTGCTGGGCGATGAGCCGTTCGTGATCGTCAACGGCGACGTGTGGACCGACTATGACTTCGCCGCGCTGCGCCGCCCGATCGCGGGACTGGCCCATCTGGTGCTGGTGGACAACCCGGCCCAACATCCGCTGGGCGATTTTGTCTTGAATGAAGGGAAGGTCCGTGACGGCCTGCCAGGGGAGGCGCAATTGACCTATAGCGGTATTTCCATTCTGCATCCGGCGTTGTTCGCAAACTGCCAGCCCGGGGCGTTCAAGCTGGCGCCGCTGTTTCGTCAGGCCATGAGCCAGGCGCAAGTCAGTGGCGAGCACTTCACTGGTCAGTGGATCGATGTCGGCACCCATGAGCGGCTGGCCGACGTCGAACGCTTGCTGGCCGGGCGCCAATAGCATGCTGTGGCCGACGACCTTGATAGGCGCGGGCGTGGGGTACGCCGTCGCCAGTATCCCCGGTGCCTTGCTCGGCGCCTTGCTGGGGCAGGCGCTGGATCGGCGCCTGCAATTGCATGGCTGGGCCAACGTGCGCGAATTGCTGGGTGGTCGCCCGGCATTGCGCGACGACGAGCTGCTGTTCGTGTTGTTGGGGCGAGTGGCGAAAGCCGACGGGGTGGTTACCGACAGTCACATCCGTCAGGCACGCCATGAGATGACGCAGTTGCATCTGGGTCCAGGCGCGCAACAGGCGGCGATCGCCTCGTTCGGCCGCGGCAAGACCGGGCGCGACAATGTGCGCGGGCATCTGCGTCGGCTGGGGCGTCAGCCTTATACGGGGGAGGGCATTCTCAGGGCGTGCTGGCGCATGGCTTGGGCGGATGGCCAGGTGGGAGTGACCGAGCGCGAGCTGATTCTGCAATGGAGTGCATGGCTGGGCTGGACTCGTCAGCAAAGCCTGGCGGTGGCGGCGGACTATGAGCCGCGGCGCAACAAACCGCCGGTCAACAGCGGCGGCGAGTACCAGGATGCCATGCGGTTGTTGGGCGTGAACGCGGCCACCGAACCGGACCAGATCAAGCGTGCTTATCGTCGCCTGCTCAGCAAGCACCACCCGGACAAGCTAGAAGGCAGCGGTGCGAACGAAGCGCAGGTGCGGGCAGCGACCGAGCGCACGCGCAATCTGCACAATGCCTATACGTTGATCAGGCAGCGGCGCAATTTTTGATATGACGTCGGCTGGGCCGGCCCATTCGCGGGCAAGCCCTGCTTCCACAGAGTTGACCGACCTTGAGGCGTACACCTGTGGGAGCAGGGCTTGCGCGCGAAGAGGCCCTCGATAACGACACAAATTTGCTTACAGATCCTTGTCCGGACTCAACCAACCCCGCACCCGCCGATACAGTTGCTCCTGCTCGGCCTGGGGATCGCCCGGCAGTACTGTCAGATTGATCTGGCGATACTGGCTGCCGGTCACACGCTTGCTGGCCTCAAGCCGTGCCTTGGCGGTTTTGCTGGCCGCCCCCTCATCGCCATAAAAGATATCCACCGCCGGCACCTTGAGCTGCGGCGTCAGTTGCTCCAGCGGCTGCGGTGCGCCTTGCGGTGCGCGGGCTGCCACCATCACCAGCTTCTGCGCCCGTGACGGCTGGCGCTCGGTCAGATAACGCGTAGCCCAGTAGGCGCCGGTGCCATGCCCGAGCAAGACGATGCTGCGGGCTTTCTGGGTTTGCGCATAGGCGATACCGGCATCGATGCGGGCGAAGATCCGCTGAGCATCGGCGTCGGCCTGTTCATCGGCCGAATCGGCAGCCGCGCTTTTGTCACCCGGGTCGGCGTCGGCGGCGGTGGCTTGCTCCACCGGCGCATTGGCATCGGCCGGGGTCGACTGGCTTTTCGACTCGGTGGGTGTCGGCGTTGCGGCAACGGCGCGCGGTTGCGGGGACTCGCTCAGCAGGTCCGGTACGGTCAGGCTCAGGCTGGCCCACTGCCCATCCGGCAATTTGCGCCGCAGCGGGCCGACGGCTTGCGGCCAGTCGGCGGTCTCGCCGGTGCCCGGCACGATGATCACCACGCCTTTGCCGTCCGCAGTATTGGCCGGGCGCCACAGGGCCAGGAAGTTATCGCTGCCCGCTTGCAGTTGCACTTGCTCGGCGGCCGGCAGGCTGCGCGCCAGGGCCAGCGCGTCTTCCTCGCTGCGCTCCATGATCGGTGCGCGGGGCGCGGCCGGTGCCGCAGCCGGTGCGGGAGCTGGCGTCGGGTCGGCGGCCAGCGCCCAAGGCGCCACCAGTGCCAGGCACAAAAAGGCGCTGCGGGAAATTGAAAAGCACGGAACAGCGAGCGATGTGCGGTAGATTGGAGACATCGGGTATTCCAGTCCAGTGTAGTAGCCGGCAGCCTAAAGCCATTTGGTTGCAGCAGCCAAGTGCCAGGCGGGTTCTTCTTGTTCATGAGACAGCAAATGATTCGATTGTGCAGCCTGTGGCTGATGGGCGTACTGATCCTCGGTGCTGTGGTCGCGGGCCCGGTGCGCGCCGACGAGCCTGCCGTCGCCTCGCTCGACCCCGCACACGCGCAGTGGCTGGCGGCCCATCGGCAGTGGCGGGTGGGGCTGATTCTGCAAACGCCATACGCCTCCTATGATCGCCGCTCGCAGCAGCTGTCCGGGCTCAACGTCGACTTGCTCAATGGCCTGGCCAAGGCCCTTGCCGTGGAGTTGATCTGGCGTCATTACCCCGACCAGGCGGCCCTCGAGGCTGGCCTGCGCAAGGGCGATGTCGATTTTGCCCCCGGCCTCACCCAGACGCCCTCGGGTTTGCGCCTGTGGATGTTTTCCGATCCTTATATGCGCATTGCCCAGCGCATCGTCGGTGAGCGCAACGGCGGCGCGGCGGTCGACCTGGAAAAACTCGGCGAGAACGACCGGGTGGCGGTGCGCATGCCCAGCCCGGTGGCCGACTATCTGCGCGACAGCTACAGCAATCTCAATCTGCAAGGCGTCACGCTGGAGCGTCAGGCCCTGCAGGCTGTGCTCAGCCAGCAGGCCAGTTACGCGGTGGTCGACGAAGCGCAACTGAGCCGCTTGTCCAGGGAGCCGGAATTCGCCAACCTGGCGGTGGTGGGTGATATTGGCCGTCCGCAGTTGTTGCGCATCGGCTCGCGCCGCGACTGGCCCGAGATGGCCGGGGTAATCGAAGCCGGCCTGCACGATATCCCCGTCAAGGACGTCGAGCAGTGGCGAAGCCGCTGGTTGCAGCCCAAATACCCGACACCCGGTGAATCCAGCGGCTTCTGGCTGAACCTGTGCCTGTTGCTGTCGGCCATGGTGTTGGCAAGCATCGCCATTCTCAGCTGGCAGCGCCGCCAGGTTCACCATCTGGAAGCCGACCTTTGGCGCTCGCGGGAGGCCATTGCCCGGCATCAGGCCGCCGAGCAGGCGCTGCAGCTCACGCAGTTTTCCATCGACCAGAGCACGGTCGGCATCCTCTGGGTGAATTGGGACAGCCACGTGCGCTACGCCAACCGCGCCGCCGAAAGCATGCTCGGTTATCCGCCAGGTGCGGTGGTCGACCGGCCCTTGATCGACTTCGAGCCCGGCCTGCACATGGATCGCTGGCTCAACCTGTGGAAACGCGCCCGCCAGGGCGAGGACAGTTCGCAGAGTTTCGAGACCGAGTGCGTGCGCGCCGATGGCAGCGTTCTGCCGGCGGATGTGTCCCTGAGTTTTCTGCGCTTCCACGACGGTGAGTACCTGGTGGTGTATATCCAGGACGTCACCGAGCGCCGCCGCGCCTCCGCGGCCTTGATGGAAAGCGAAGCGCGGCTTGCGGGGCTGGCGGACCAGCTACGGGATCTGACCGCGCACCTGGAGAGCGTGCGTGAAGAAGAGAAGGCCCGTATCGCCCGCGAAGTGCACGACGAATTGGGACAGATGCTCACCGTGCTCAAGCTCGAAACCTCGATGTGCGAGCTGGCCTATGCGCAGCTCGACCCCGGTCTGCAGGAACGCCTCAACAGCATGAAGAAGCTGATCGCGCAGTTGTTCCAGCTGGTGCGCGACGTGGCCACGGCCTTGCGTCCGCCGATCCTCGATGCTGGCATCGGCTCGGCCATCGAGTGGCAGGCGCGGCGTTTCGAGGCGCGCACGCAGATCCCGTGCCTGGTGCAGGTGCCCGAGCAGCTGCCGGTGCTTGGCGATGGCAAGGCGATTGGCCTGTTCCGCATCCTTCAGGAGGCGCTGACCAATGTCATGCGCCATGCGCAGGCGCATACTGTGGAGATAGTGCTCGAGGATGACGGGGCGTTGCTGAGCCTGGTCATTATCGACGACGGCATCGGTTTCGACCCGAGCCAGCCCAGTACGTCGTTCGGCCTGGTGGGGATGCGCGAGCGGGTATTGATGCTCGGCGGCGAGTTGCAGCTCGACAGCGCGCCGGGGGAGGGGACGCAGCTCAAGGTGGCGATTCCGTGGGTCTGAATGAATCCCTTGGCGAGGAGGTTGGCCGGCGAAAAATCCGTCGGCCACGCGAGTGTGTCAGGTACATTGCGATCGGCGGCCAGCCCCCTCGCTACAGATATTGTGTTTTTCCGGGAGAGACCGAGTGATCCGTGTATTCGTGGCCGAAGACCACACCATCGTGCGCGAGGGCATCAAGCAATTGATCGGCCTGGCCAAAGACCTGCTGGTGTGCGGTGAAGCCAGCAATGGCGAGCAGTTGCTCGAAGCGTTGCGGCATACGCCCTGCGAGGTGGTGCTGCTGGATATCTCCATGCCCGGGGTCAACGGCCTGGAGGCGATTGCGCGGATTCGCGCGCTCAACCAGCCGCCGGCGATTCTGGTGCTGTCGATGCACGACGAAGCGCAAATGGCGGCCCGTGCCCTGAAGGTCGGCGCGGCGGGATATGCCACCAAGGACAGTGATCCGGCATTGCTGTTGACGGCCATTCGTCGGGTCGCGGGCGGTGGCCGCTATATCGACCCGGACCTGGCCGATCGCATGGTCTTCGAGGTCGGCCTCACCGATTCCCGGCCATTGCACACGCTGCTGTCGGAGCGCGAGTTTTCGGTGTTCGAGCGTCTGGCGCAAGGCGCCAACGTCAACGACATTGCTCAGCAACTGGCCTTGAGCAGCAAGACCATCAGCACCCACAAGGCGCGCCTGATGCAAAAACTCAAGGTGGCATCGCTGGCCGAGCTGGTGAAATATGCGATGGAGCACAAGCTGGTGTAGGAAAGCGGCATGCCCATGAGCGACAGCTTTTGCTGGTTCTCATGGGCAATGGAGGCACCTGTTGAAGCAGCGCAATGATGCGCAGGCTATTTAGCTCAGAAACTTGGCAATAGCGACTTTCATCATCTTCGTGAATGCATTGGTGTTGCCCGAGTGGAACAGGCTTTCCTGGTCGTTGCTGTTATGCAAGCGTTGGTAGGTGGTATCAGCATCAGTTGCCTGGGCAAATAAGGACTGGGCGTTTGTAAGGTTCTGCCGTATGGCTTTGGCCTCTGGGGCGTAGGCATTATATTGAGGAGTGCCTTTAGGTAATTTGACGATTTTATCAAAAGCCTCCTTCCACGCAGATTCGGCGTTGGCCAAGTTGGAAAAAGCCTTCACGAACTTTTCCGTTTTTGCGGCCTCGCCTGTGTTGACCACACTGAGTCCCACTGCAGGAAAACCTTTATATTGAAAGGACAAATGGTCGCTCATGGGAGTGGCTTCATTTTGTACAACATTGAAGCCATGTATGTCTTCTTTGAGGAGGTTGAGGAAATCCACTTCAGCAGCGGTTGAAGGTCTGGGAACCTTGGCAGCTTCAAGGTCATCAGAATGAAACCATGCGTTATGAGAGCTGTTGGAAGCACCTGCATATACTTCTTTGCCGGCACCGCCCATCAGGTCGATGTTAATGACCAGATCGGGCGTTATATTTTTTTCAGCCAATGATTCCACGAACGCCTTGGAGCCCAGTAATCCCTGTTCTTCTGCATCCATAAAGACAATTTGCAATCGGGTACCTTCGGGCAGATTACCTTTGAAGTGTTTCGCCATATCGACAAGCGCCGCGCAGCTGACCGCATTGTCGTAGAAGCCTTCGGAGCCATCTCCAATTTTGTCGAAATGCGCGGTGACTATCACGTGCTTGCCAGGCTGGTGGGCCGCTGGCCCCGAGAGATTTACCACCATATTTTTACCTTTGATGGTGACCTCGTCCCTTCGCTGCTGCTGGAATGTCTGCTTTTCAAAAGGTATTTTATTGTTTATCAGCAGTCTTTTGATGGCATGTCGGCGCTGCCGGTTGAGCTCCTTGCTGGAGATGGTAATGGCGTCGGCGTGAATATGGTGGTCGCCGCTGGCTATGTCGAGACCGTCCTGTATGAAGTTTGTAATGGTGCCAAGGACGGTAGGCCCCTGCACCGGAAGCGGTGAGGCGACGGCGCTGGGCAATCGGAACGGATCAACATCACGCCAGTCACCTGCGTTGATTCCTGCTTCAGACGCTCCGGGCGTAAGGGCAAGTGTGCCCGACTGGCGAGGGCCGTCATCGATAAAGTGCGGGACTTGTTTATGCGGCTGCTGCGGGTTGAAAATGGAGGTTGCGTTCAAGAGCAAACAAGCAGCTTGAAGGGCATTATTAACCCTGAGTTTTGGCAGTGCGGCTGTATTATCTGAAACACCACGCTGAGCGGCGAATAATGTCGCTAAGTAGAAATCGTCACTTTTGTAGCCAGTCAGCCGATGTTGCTCCGAGCTGCTATTTGCAGTACGTTTCAGCGCTTTTTCAATGATGGAGCTATTTTCCTCTATTGTCTTATGAAACTTTCCGATCTCATTTCTATGTTGCGCCGCGATGGTAGTATAGGCTCCTACTGTCATTTTACCTCTCCATTTGAACCAAAATTGAGTCTCACATTCTCAATCGCCAACCAATCACGTCGCAACTCGATTTACGAATGAGAGTGTTACTTATTAATTGCGTAACAAAAAAACACCTCATGCCTATCCGCGTCATATCTGTAGGGCAATCCCTACACGCGAACTTCCAGAGCGCTGACCGCAATCTCTCCCAACCCCCGATTTGCGTGGCCTGCAGCCTTCACTAGGCTGTATGCAGGCAGTCACCAATCATCATAGGTACGGGTTATGAGCGTGGTTCAATCAAGCGCAGAGGCGAGCGAAGTGCTGGTCAGCTTTCGGGGCGTGCAGAAAAGCTACGACGGCGAAGCGCTGATCGTCAAAGACCTCAACCTGGATATCCGCAAAGGCGAATTCCTCACCTTGCTCGGCCCCTCGGGTTCCGGCAAGACCACCAGCCTGATGATGCTGGCCGGTTTCGAAACGCCCACCGCCGGGGAAATCCAGCTGGCCGGCCGCTCGATCAACAACGTGCCGCCGCACAAGCGCGACATCGGTATGGTGTTCCAGAACTACGCGCTGTTCCCGCACATGACCGTCGCGGAAAACCTGGCCTTCCCGCTGTCCGTGCGTGGCTTGAGCAAGACCGACATCGCCGAGCGGGTCAAGCGCGTGCTGGGCATGGTCCAGCTCGACAGTTTCGCCTCGCGTTACCCGGCGCAGTTGTCCGGCGGCCAGCAGCAGCGTGTGGCCTTGGCCCGGGCGCTGGTGTTCGAACCGCAACTGGTGCTGATGGACGAACCCCTCGGCGCCCTAGACAAGCAGCTGCGTGAACACATGCAGATGGAGATCAAGCACATCCATCAGCGCCTGGGTGTGACTGTGGTCTACGTGACCCACGACCAGGGCGAAGCGCTGACCATGTCCGATCGCGTGGCGGTGTTCCATCAGGGCGAGATCCAGCAGATCGCCGACCCGCGCACGCTTTACGAGTCGCCGAAAAACACCTTCGTCGCCAACTTCATCGGCGAGAACAACCGCCTCACCGGGCGCCTGCTCAGCCGTGCCGGTGATCAATGCGTGGTGGAGTTGGCCCGTGGCGAGAAGGTCACGGCGCTGGCGGTCAACGTCGGCCAGATTGGCGACGACGTGACCCTGTCGATCCGCCCCGAGCGTATCCGCCTCAATGGCCACAGCAGCGAATGCGCCAACCGCTTTTCCGGGCGGGTGGCCGAGTTCATCTACCTGGGCGATCACGTGCGCGTGCGCCTGGAGGTGTGTGGCAAGACCGATTTCTTCGTCAAGCAGCCGATCGCCGAGCTCGACCCGAGCCTGGCCGTGGGCGACGTGGTGCCGCTGGGCTGGCAGGTCGAGCACGGCCGCGCCCTCGATCCGCTGCCTGTCGCACAGTAACCATTACCTCTGCCGTTGTTAGAAAAACCATAAGAGTTACACCCAACCTGCACTCTGGAGAATCGATTAAATGCTCAAGCATCTGAAGTTCACCGCCCTCACCATGGGCATGCTGTGTGCGGCGCAGGCCATGGCCGCCGACTTGACCGTGGTGTCGTTCGGTGGCGCCAACAAGGCCGCACAAGTCAAAGCGTTCTACGAGCCGTGGGAAGCGGCCGGCAACGGCAAGATCATCGCGGGTGAATACAACGGCGAAATGGCGAAGGTCAAAGCCATGGTCGACACCAAGAGCGTTGACTGGGACCTGGTCGAGGTCGAATCCCCCGAGCTGTCCCGCGGCTGCGATGAAGACATGTTCGAAACCCTCGATCCGAAACTGTTCGGCAACGCCAGCGACTATGTGAAGGGCGCGATCCAGACCTGCGGCGTGGGCTTCTTCGTCTGGTCCACCGTGCTGGCCTACAACGCCGACAAGCTCAAGACCGCACCCACCAGCTGGGCCGATTTCTGGGACACGAAGAAATTTCCCGGCAAACGTGGCCTGCGCAAAGGCGCCAAGTACACCCTCGAATTCGCCTTGATGGCCGATGGCGTGGCGCCCAAGGATGTCTACAAGGTGCTGGCCAGCAAAGACGGGCAGAACCGCGCATTCAAGAAGCTCGACGAACTCAAGCCGAACATCCAGTGGTGGGAAGCCGGCGCCCAGCCGCCGCAGTACCTGGCCTCGGGTGACGTGGTCATGAGCTCGGCCTACAACGGTCGCATCGCTGCCGTGCAAAAAGACAGCAACCTCAAGGTGGTCTGGAACGGCGGCATCTACGACTTCGACGCGTGGGCCATCCCTAAAGGCGCCAAGCACATCGAAGAGGCGAAGAAGTTCATCGCCTACACGGTTTCGCCCGAGCAGCAGAAGGTCTACTCCTCAAACATCGCCTACGGCCCGGCCAACAGCCAGGCGGTTGCGCTGCTCGATAAGGGCATCCTCAAGGACATGCCGACCACGCCGGAGAACATCGCCAACCAGGTGCAGATCGATGTCGCTTTCTGGGCCGACAACGGCGAGCAACTGGAGCAACGCTTCAACGCCTGGGCCGCCAAGTAACGCCAGCCGGTAGTAAAGCCGACGCCTGCGCATTGGAGGCGTCGTTCTCGTCAAAGTCTCGCGGAGTACGTTATGGCCCTCTCAGTGCCCCTGGCCTCGGTCACCGGCCCCACCTTGAAGCAACGGCTGGCCCGTGCCGAGCGGCTCAACCGCTGGAAGGCGCAGGCGCTGATCGCACCCTTGGTGCTGTTTTTGCTGCTGGTGTTTCTGGTGCCTATCGTGGCCTTGCTCTACAAAAGCGTCGGCAACCCGGAAGTGGTCGGTAGCCTGCCGCGCACGGTCGCGGCCATGGCCAGTTGGGATGGCAAGGGCCTGCCGGCGGAGCCGACCTTCAGGGCACTGAGCGAGGACCTGGCCGATGCCCGCAAGAATCAGCAATTGGGCGATCTGTCCAAGCGCTTGAACATGGAATCGGCCGGCTATCGCAGCCTGCTGATGAAAACCGCCAAGGCGCTGCCCTTCGAGGCCGAGCCTGGCTCCTATAAGGAAGCGCTGGAAGGTCTCGACGAACGTTGGGGCGATCCGGCGTACTGGCAAGTGATTCGCCGTAACACCAGCAGCGTCACGCCGTATTACCTGCTGGCGGCGGTGGATCATCGGATCGACGATCTCGGCGAGCTGGCCCCGGCCACCCCGGATCAGTCGATCTACCTGGATATCTTCGCCCGCACCTTCTGGATGGGCCTGGTGATCACCGCCATCTGCCTGGCGCTGGCTTACCCGCTGGCTTACCTGCTGGCCAATCTGCCGACCCGGCAGAGCAACCTGTTGATGATCATGGTGCTGCTGCCATTCTGGACCTCGATCCTGGTACGGGTGGCGGCGTGGATCGTGCTGCTGCAATCGGGCGGGCTGATCAACAGCGCGCTGATGGCCATGGGCATCATCGACAGACCGTTGGAACTGGTCTTCAACCGGGTGGGCGTGTACATCTCCATGGTGCACATTCTGCTGCCGTTCATGATCCTGCCGATCTACAGCGTGATGAAGGGCATTTCGCCTACCTATATGCGCGCGGCCATCTCCCTGGGCTGCCACCCGTTCGCGAGTTTCTGGCGGGTTTACTTCCCGCAGACTTACGCAGGCGTCGGCGCGGGTTGCCTGTTGGTTTTCATCCTGGCGATCGGCTACTACATCACCCCGGCGTTGCTGGGCAGTCCCAACGATCAGATGGTCAGCTACTTCGTGGCCTTCTATACCAACACCAGCATCAACTGGGGCATGGCCACGGCACTGGGCGGCTTGCTGCTGCTGGCCACGGTGGTGCTGTACCTGATCTATAGCCGTCTGGTCGGCGCCAGCCGCCTGCGCCTGAGCTGAGGATATGAAAATGCTGAGCCCTTATATGTCGCCCGTCGAGCGGGTGTGGTTCTACGGTTTGCGCATCCTCTGTGGATTGGTGCTGTTGTTTCTGATCCTGCCGGTGCTGGTGATCATCCCGTTGTCGTTCAACTCCGGCAGCTTTCTGGTCTATCCGCTGCAAGGCTTGTCGCTGCACTGGTATCAGGACTTCTTCGCCTCGGCGGAGTGGATGCGCGCCCTGCGCAACAGCGTGATCGTCGCTCCGGCGGCGACGGTGCTGGCGATGATCTTCGGGACCCTGGCGGCGATCGGCCTGACCCGTGGCGATTTCCCCGGCAAGTCGCTGGTGATGGCACTGGTGATTTCGCCGATGGTGGTGCCGGTGGTGATCATCGGCGTGGCCAGCTATCTGTTTTTCGCTCCCTTGGGCCTGGGCAACAGTTTCTTTTCGCTGATCATCGTTCATGCGGTGCTGGGCGTGCCCTTTGTGATCATCACCGTGTCGGCAACGCTGCAGGGCTTCAATCACAATCTGGTGCGGGCGGCGGCCAGCCTCGGCGCCTCGCCGCTGACCGCTTTCCGGCGGGTGACCTTGCCGATGATCGCGCCTGGGGTGATCTCCGGGGCCTTGTTCGCGTTTGCTACGTCCTTCGACGAGGTGGTGGTGACGCTGTTCCTGGCTGGGCCAGAGCAGGCGACTTTGCCACGGCAGATGTTCAGCGGCATCCGCGAGAACCTCAGCCCGACCATTGCGGCGGCGGCGACCTTGCTGATCGTGTTCTCGGTGATTCTGCTGCTGACGCTGGAATGGCTGCGTGGGCGTGGGGAGAGGATGCGTACCGCGGCATGACCCAGTAGCGGGGGGGCTTGCCCCCGAAAAAGGTGCCAGCGACCGGTGCGTTGCCAGACCCATTATCGGGGGCAAGCCCCCTCGCTACAGGACGAAGAGGCCGGCACTGAAAGCTGAATATCCGCACCTGCCCGTCACCTGCCTTCCTGGGCTACAATGCGCGCCACCGTGATTCCAGACCAACAGGTGCGCCATGCAGCCCTACGCAATTGCTCCCTCCATTCTCTCCGCGGATTTCGCTCGTCTGGGCGAAGAAGTCGACAATGTCATCGCCGCCGGCGGTGATTTCGTCCACTTCGATGTGATGGACAACCACTATGTGCCCAACCTCACCATCGGCCCGATGGTCTGTGCGGCGCTGCGCAAATATGGCATCAAGGCGCCTATCGACGTGCACCTGATGGTCAGCCCGGTCGATCGCATCATCGGCGACTTCATCGAGGCCGGCGCGACCTACATCACCTTCCACCCTGAAGCCACCCAGCACATCGACCGCTCCCTGCAGTTGATCCGCGAGGGCGGTTGCAAGGCCGGCCTGGTGTTCAACCCGGCCACGCCGCTCAATCTGCTCGAGTACGTCATGGACAAGGTCGACATGATCTTGCTGATGAGCGTCAACCCGGGTTTCGGCGGCCAGAAATTCATCCCCGGCACCCTGCAGAAGCTGCGCGAAGCCCGCGCCTTGATCGATGGCAGTGGCCGTGACATCCGCCTCGAAATCGACGGCGGCGTCAATCTGCACAACATCCGTGAAATCGCCGAGGCCGGTGCCGACACCTTTGTCGCCGGCTCGGCGATCTTCAATTCCCCCGATTACCAAGACACCATCGCCAAAATGCATGCCGAGCTCGCGCTGGCGCGCTCATGAGCAACCTCGCCAAGCTGTTCCCCGAGCATCTGCCGCGAGTGGTGATGTTCGACCTCGACGGCACCCTGGTCGACTCGGTGCCGGACCTCGCGGTCGCGGTGGACAAGATGCTGGTCGAACTGGGCCGCGAGCCGGTGGGCATCGACGCGGTGCGCATCTGGATCGGCAACGGCGCCAAGGTGCTGGTGCGCCGCGCGCTGGCTGGCGGCCTGGAGCATGAGCATGTGGATGATGCCCAGGCGGCACAGGCGCTCGAGCTATTCATGGGCCATTACGGCGACAGCCATGCGCTGACCACGCTCTACCCGGGTGTGGTCGAGACCCTCAAGTGGCTGCACAAGAAGCGCGTGAAAATGGCCCTGATCACCAACAAGCCGGAGCAGTTCGTCGCGCCGTTGCTGGATGAGCTGGGGCTGGGGCGTTTTTTCAAGTGGATCATCGGCGGCGATACCCTGCCGCAGCAAAAACCTGATCCGGCGGCGCTGCTGTTCGTCATGAAAATGGCCAACGCTCGACCTCGACATGCGTTGTTCGTCGGCGATTCGCGCAGCGACGTGCTGGCGGCCAAGGCCGCTGGCGTGGCCTGTGTGGCCATGAGCTACGGCTACAATCACGGTCGACCGATCAGCGAAGAATCGCCGACGCTGGTCATCGATGATCTGCGCGCGTTGATCCCCGGTTGCTTAGCGCCAAGCGGTGCGCTAACGTTGGTGGCAATCGACTCCTCCCCGCAAAGAGATTCCATCGTGGTGGTCACTCGCAAACTCTGGATGAAAGTCATCAAGGCCCTGGCCCGCTGGCGTTGGCGCGCCTGACTGATTCCGCCGGCGCTGCCGGTACGTTTGCCTACCTGACCGTTTTCCCCTCATGCCACGAGGCTGCTCATGATCCGCGAAGAATTCCTGCGCTTGGCTGATGCCGGCTATAACCGTATCCCGCTCGCCCGCGAAACCCTGGCCGACTTCGATACGCCGCTGTCGATCTACCTGAAACTCGCCGACGCACCCAACTCCTACCTGCTCGAATCCGTGCAAGGCGGCGAGAAATGGGGCCGTTACTCGATCATCGGCTTGCCGTGCCGTACCGTGTTGCGCGTGCATGACCACACGGTGCACATCACGCTGGACGGCGAAGAGATCGAGCGTCACGAGGTCGAGGATCCGCTGGCCTTCGTCGAAGCCTTCAAGGCTCGTTACCGGGTGCCGACCATCGCCGGCCTGCCGCGCTTCAACGGCGGCCTGGTGGGGTACTTCGGCTATGACTGCGTGCGTTATGTCGAAAAACGCCTGGGCAAGTGCCCCAACCCCGATCCGTTGGGGGTGCCGGATATCCTGTTGATGGTTTCCGATGCGGTGGTGGTGTTCGACAACCTGGCTGGCAAGATGCACGCCATCGTCTTGGCCGATCCGCAACAGGCCGATGCCTTCGCGGCCGGTCAGGCTCAGCTCGATGCGTTGATGGCCAAGCTGCGCGAGCCGATCACGCCCCGTCGCGGTCTGGATTTCACCCGCGAGCAGGGCGCCGAGCCGGTGTTCCGCTCAAGCTTCATCCAGGCTGACTATGAGCGTGCCGTCGACACCATCAAGGAATACATCCTGGCGGGCGACTGCATGCAGGTGGTGCCGTCGCAGCGCATGACCATCGATTTCAAATCGGCGCCGATCGACTTGTACCGTGCGCTGCGCTGCTTCAATCCGACGCCTTACATGTTCTTTTTCAACTTCGGCGATTTCCACGTGGTCGGCAGTTCGCCCGAAGTGCTGGTGCGCGTCGAGGACAATCTGATCACCGTTCGCCCGATTGCCGGGACTCGTCCACGAGGCGCTACCGAGGAAGCGGATGAAGCGCTGGCCGTCGATTTGCTCAGCGACGACAAAGAGATTGCCGAGCACTTGATGTTGATCGACCTGGGGCGTAACGACACCGGTCGGGTTTCGGAAGTGGGCTCGGTGAAGCTGACCGAGAAGATGGTCATCGAGCGCTATTCCAACGTGATGCATATTGTTTCCAACGTCACCGGGCACTTGAAGGAAGGCCTGACGGCGATGGATGCACTGCGGGCGATTCTGCCGGCGGGCACCCTGTCCGGTGCACCGAAGATCCGTGCGATGGAAATCATCGACGAGCTCGAGCCGGTCAAGCGTGGCGTGTATGGTGGGGCGGTGGGGTATTTCGCCTGGAACGGCAATATGGACACGGCCATTGCCATCCGCACCGCCGTGATCAAGAACGGCGAGCTGCATGTGCAGGCCGGCGGCGGCATCGTGGCTGACTCGGTGCCCGCGCTGGAGTGGGAAGAGACGATCAACAAGCGTCGCGCGATGTTCAAGGCGGTGGCGCTGGCGGAGCAGCCTGTCCCGATGGATTGAGGCATGGCTCTCTCCTGTGGTGAGGGGGGGGGGGGGGGGGGGGGGGGGGGGGGGGGGGGGGGGGGGGGGGGGGGGGGGGGGGGGGGGGGG
>NZ_JBYSWB010000018.1:0-135750 GCF_058986725.1 Pseudomonas sp. GW821-FHT01A09 | reverse complement strand
AGGTGTGTAGAAGAGACAGGGCCGGCCCAGCCGCCACAGAACTATCTAAAGCACCACCGTACGATTGGCATTGAGGAACACCCGCCGCTCGATATGGAACCCCACCGCGCGCGCCAGCGTCTGGCATTCGATGTCGCGGCCCTTGGCGATCAGGTCTTCAGGGTAGGCGCTGTGATCCACGACTTCCACGCCCTGAGCGATGATCGGGCCTTCGTCGAGGTCGTTGTTGATGTAATGCGCGGTGGCGCCGACCAGCTTCACGCCCTTGTTGTAGGCCTGGTGATAGGGCTTGGCGCCTTTGAATCCGGGCAGCAGCGAGTGGTGGATGTTGATCGCCCAGCCATCCAGACGGCGGCACAGCTCCGGCGACAGCACCTGCATGTAACGGGCGAGAATCACCAGCTCGGCGCCAGTCTGCTCGATCACCTCGAGTACCTTGCGCTCTTGCGCGGGCTTGTCGTGGGGGTCGAGGGGGAAATGGTGGTAAGGGATGCCGTGCCAGGCGGCCAGCGGTTCGAGGTCGGGATGGTTGGAGACGACCGCCACCACGTCCATGGACAGCTGGTTGATGCGCTGGCGATAGAGCAGGTCGTTAAGGCAGTGATCGGCCTTGGAGACCATGATCACCACCTTGGGCCGGAACTGCGGCGGAGTCAGCTCGAAGACCATGCCGAACTGCTGGCCGCGTTCGCTGAGGCCGGCGCGGAAGGCTTGCTCGTCGAAGCCGTCGGGCTGGCGAAATTCGACGCGGATGAAAAAACGCCCGCTGAGGCGATCATCGAACGAGTGGTGCTCGGTGACGTAGCAGCCCTGCTCGAACAGGTAGCGGGTGACGGCGTCCACCGTACCCAGCAGGCTGGGGCAATCGGCGGTGAGGATCCAGGTGTCGGGGGCGCGGCTCATGGGGTGGGTGTCCTTGCTCTCTATGTAGCGAGGGGGCTTGCCCCCGAAAAATGTGCCTGATACACCGCTGATCGGGGGCAAGCCCCCCCGCTACAGGTAGGCGGAGGTCTTGCGAGCCTCTTCGCGGGCAAGCCCGGCTCCCACAGGTGTACGGCGATCCATTGTGGGAGCAGGGCTTGCCCGCGAAGGGGCCGCCAGGTCAGGCCTCGATCTCCAGCCCGAACTCGGCCGAAGCATCCTGCAGCCACAGCCACCAGTAATCGGCGAAGCTGCGGCGGATCAACAATTCCCAGGTGCTCTCGTCAGCGCGACGAATCACCAGTTGCGATTTGGCGAACACCGTACCGACGGCCTTGCCCACCGGGAAGTTGTTCGGATGCACGTCGTAGCTGGTGGACTTCATCAGCAGCTCGCGCACCTTGTCGCCGGTCAGCGACAGCAGGGTCTGCCCGCCGCTGACGTTGACCACCGCGATATGCAGGCCGGCCAGAGCTTCGCGCAGCTTTTGCTCGGCCGCCAGCTCTTCACCGCTCGGCACGATCAGCAGCCATTCATCCGGGCCCAGCCACTGCAGCGAAGTCTCGCCGTTGTAGACCACCTTGAGCGCCGAGGGCAGTTCCAGGCCGAGGGCCTTGTGCACGCCGCCGGCGAAGGCGGGATCGTGGCCGTCGCCGCGCAAGGTCAGGTGGCCCAGCAGTTTTTTCTCGCGCAGCGTCACGCCGGCGTTGCTGCGGCCCTTGCCGACCAGGCTGGCGAGGTCGGCATGGTGCAGCGGTGTCTCGACTTTAACGCCCTCGGCGGGGCGCTGTTGGTAAACGTTGACTGTGGTCATAAGGACACCTGTCGTTGAATGCTGTAATTCTGTGTAGCGAGGGGGCTTGCCCCCGAAATAGGTAAGTCAGGCGCATCTCTGAACGCTGACGGTTTTCGGGGGCAAGCCCCCTCGCTACAGGGTGGGTGTGCAGACTCGCAGGTCAGATATTCTGCCGCTCACCCTTCGGATCGATGAACACCGAGGAGCAGATCTGCGCCTCGATCACCGTGCCATCGGCCAGCGGTGCGAACACCCGCTCACCCATGCGCTTCAAGCCGCCCTTCACCACCGCCAGGGCAAACGAGTGCCCCAGGCTCGAACTCATGTAACTGGAGGTCACATGGCCGACCATGGTCATCGGGATCGACTGTTGGGTGTCGAACACCAACTGCGCGCCCTCCGGCAGCACCTTGTTGCCGTCCACCGGCTTGAGACCGACCAACTGCTTGCGCTGATCACGCACGCAGTCTTCGCGATTCATGCCGCGCCAGCCGATCCACGAGAACGGCTTGGTACGGCCCACGCACCAGCCCATGTTCAAGTCGTCCGGGGTCATCGAGCCGTCCGTGTCCTGGCCGACGATGATGAAGCCCTTCTCGGCACGCAGCACGTGCATGGTCTCGGTGCCGTACGGAGTGAGGTTGTACTGCTTGCCCGCCGCAACGATCTTTTCCAGCACACCCATGGCGTAGTCGGCCTGGATGTTGACCTCGTACGACAGCTCACCGGTAAACGAAATCCGGAACACCCGCGCTGGCACCCCGCCCACCAGGCCTTCCTTCCAGGTCATGAACGGGAAGGCGTCCTTGTCCAGGTCGATATCCGTCACTTCGCTCAGCAGCTTGCGGCTGTTGGGGCCCGACAGGGTCAGGGTCGCCCAGTGGTCGGTGACCGAGGTGAAGTACACCTTCAGATCTGGCCACTCGGTCTGCTGGTAGATTTCCAGCCACTGCAGCACGCGCGCGGCACCGCCAGTGGTGGTGGTCATCAGGAAGTGATTGTCGGCCAGGCAGGCGGTCACACCGTCGTCGAAGACCATGCCGTCTTCCTTGCACATCAGGCCGTAACGGGCCTTGCCCACGTCCAGTTTGGTCCAGGCGTTGGTGTAGATGCGGTTGAGGAATTCCCGGGCGTCCGGGCCCTGGATGTCGATCTTGCCCAGGGTGGAGGCGTCCAGCAGGCCGACGCTGTCACGCACCGCCTTGCACTCGCGGGCCACCGCAGCGTGCAGATCTTCGCCCTTTTTCGGGAAGTACCACGGGCGCTTCCACTGGCCGACGTCTTCGAACTCGGCGCCATTGGCCACATGCCAGGCGTGCAGCGCGGTGAAGCGCACCGGTTCGAACAGGTGGCCGGCGTGACGGCCGACGATGGCGCCGAAGGTTACCGGGGTGTAGTTGGGGCGGAACATGGTGGTGCCCATCTCGGTGATCGAGATGCCGCGGCTGCGAGCGGCGATAGCCAGGCCATTGATGTTGCCCAGCTTGCCCTGATCGGTCCCGAAGCCCAACGCGGTGTAACGCTTGACGTGCTCGACCGACTCGAAGCCCTCGCGGGTCGCCAGTTCGATGGCGGCGGCGGTGACGTCGTTCTGCAAATCGACGAACTGCTTGGGCGCACGGGCGGTCGGCTTGTCGTGGGGCACTTGATACAGCGCCACGGTCGCTTCTTCAGGGCGCGAAAGGGTCTGCGGCACCGTGCCTTCGACGATCCTGAAGCCCGCTTCGGCGGCAGCGCGAGCGCCACCCTCAAAGCCGTCCGCCAGGGTGTCGCCCAAGGCGAACACACCGTTGATGCCACCCACGCATACGCGTTTCTGCGGCGCCTCGCCCGGCACGAAGCCGAGGATGTCTTCACGCCAGACCGGCTTGCCGCCCAGGTGCGAAGCCAGATGCACCACCGGGCTGTAGCCACCGGAACTGGTGATCAGGTCGCACTCGAGCCATTCGCCGGGGCTGGTCACTTTCAGGTTGGCGACGTCGATGGCGGCGATGCGCGCGGCGGTCACGTGCTTGCTGCCACGGGCCTCGATCACGGCGCTGGAGGTAAGAATGCGCACGCCCTTGGCGCGGGCCTCTTCCACCAGGGCACCACGCGGGTTGCTGCGCGCGTCGGCCACGGCCACCACCTGCAGGCCGGCGTCGAGCCAGTCCAGCACCACACGGTAGGCGAAATCGTTGTTGGTGCTGAGTACCAGCTTTTTGCCCGGCGCCACGCTGTAGCGGCGCACGTAGGTGGACACGGCACCGGCGAGCATGTTGCCCGGCACGTCGTTGTTGCCGTACACCAGCGGCCGCTCGCAGGCGCCGGTCGCCAGCACCACACGCTTGGCGCGCACCCGGTGCAGGCGCTGGCGCACCTGGCCGATCGGCGCGCGGTCGCCGAGGTGATCGGTCAGGCGCTCGTGGATGGTCAGGAAGTTGTGGTCGTGATAGCCGTTGACGGTCGCCCGGGGCAGCAGCACCACATCGGGCAGGCCGCGCAATTCTTCGATCACACTGGCAACCCATTCAACCGCCGGCTTGCCGTCGAGGCTCTCGCGGGTGTCCAGCAGGCTACCGCCGAACTCTTCCTGCTCGTCGGCCAGAATCACCCGTGCACCGCTGCGCGCGGCGGCCAGCGCGGCGGCCAGGCCGGCAGGGCCGGAGCCCACCACCAGCACGTCGCAGTGCTGGTTGTAGTTGTCGTAGGTGTCCGGGTCGACTTCAGTTGGCGAACGGCCCAGGCCGGCGGCTTTACGGATGTACTTCTCGTAGGTCATCCAGAACGACTGCGGGTACATGAACGTCTTGTAGTAGAAGCCCGGCGGCATCAGCTTGCCGCCGACCTTGCCGAGAATGCCCATGACGTCGGTGTTGACGTTCGGCCAACCGTTGGTGCTGGTGGCCACCAGGCCCTGATACAGCGCCTGCTGGGTGGCGCGCACGTTGGGGATCTGGGTGGCTTCGGTGGCGCCGATCTGCAGCACGGCGTTGGGCTCTTCGGCGCCGGCGGCGACGATGCCGCGCGGCCGCGAATACTTGAAGCTGCGGCCGATGATGTCGACGCCGTTGGCCAGCAACGCGGCGGCCAGGGTGTCGCCTTCATAGCCCTTGTAGCTCTGGCCGTTGAAGGTGAACGTCAGGACCTTGCTGCGATCGATACGACCGCCGTTGGACAGGCGATTGACCTGGCTCATGCTTTCTCTCCTGCGCCAGTCACTTGCGGCCTGGTGCCGATCGGATAGGTTTCGAGAATCTCGTAGGTCACGGTGTCGCGCGTCGCGTTGAAGTACTGACGGCAACCGGCAGCGTGAATCCACAACTCGTGGTGAATGCCACGGGGGTTGTCGCGGAAGAACATGTACTCGCCCCATTCGGCATCGGTGCAGGCACCGGGGTCGAGGGGACGCGGAATGTGCGCCTGGCCCGAGCCGTGGAATTCTTCTTCGGAGCGCAGTTCGCCGCAATGAGGACAGAAGATGTGCAACATGGATGATTCTCCTGTTAGTGGGCGACCGCGGCAGCGCCGTGTTCGTCGATCAGTGCGCCGTTGTGGAAACGCTCGATGGAAAAGGGTTTGGCCAGCGGGTGCATTTCACCCTTGGCCAGGCTTGCGGCAAACACGTTGCCCGAGCCCGGGGTGGCCTTGAAGCCGCCAGTGCCCCAACCGCAGTTGAAGAACATGTTCGGCACCGGCGTCTTGGAAATGATCGGGCAAGCGTCCGGCGTGGTGTCGACGATGCCGCCCCACTGGCGGTTCATGCGCACCCGCGAGAGCACCGGGAACATCTCGACGATGGCCTGAATGGTGTGCTCGATCACCGGGTACGAACCGCGCTGGCCGTAGCCGACCCAGCCGTCGATACCGGCGCCGATCACCAGGTCGCCCTTGTCGGACTGGCTGATGTAACCGTGCACGGCGTTGGACATGATCACGCTGTCGATGATGGGCTTGATCGGCTCCGACACCAATGCTTGCAGCGGGTGGGATTCGACCGGCAGGCGGAAGCCCGCGAGCTTGGCCATGTGCCCGGAGTTACCGGCTGTCACCACACCGACGCGCTTGGCACCGATAAAGCCCTTGTTGGTCTCGACGCCGATGCACACACCGTTTTCCTTGCGGAAGCCAATCACCTCGGTCTGCTGGATCAGGTCCACGCCCAAGGCATCGGCCGCACGGGCGAAGCCCCAGGCCACGGCATCGTGACGGGCCACGCCGCCGCGACGCTGCACGGTGGCGCCGATGATCGGGTAGCGGGTGTTCTTGCTGCAGTCCAGGTACGGAATCTCTTCGGCCACCTGGGCGCCGTTGAGCAGTTCGCCGTCAACGCCATTGAGGCGGTTGGCGCTGACCCGACGCTCGGAATCACGCATGTCCTGCAAGGTGTGGCACAGGTTGTAGACGCCGCGCTGGGAGAACATCACGTTGTAGTTCAGGTCCTGAGACAGGCCTTCCCAGAGTTTCATGGCGTGTTCGTAGAGGAACGCCGATTCATCCCACAGGTAGTTGGAACGCACGATGGTGGTGTTGCGCGCAGTGTTGCCGCCGCCCAGCCAGCCCTTCTCGACCACGGCCACATTGGTGATGCCGTGCTCCTTGGCCAGGTAGTAGGCCGTGGCCAGACCGTGGCCGCCACCGCCGACTATGACCACGTCGTAGACTTTTTTCGGGGTGGGCGTGCGCCACATGCGCTGCCAGTTTTCATGGTGGCTGAGGGAGTGCTTGAAGAGGCCGAAGCCCGAATAGCGTTGCATAGTCATTTACTCCAGACAGGCTCTCAGCGGTAAACCGGGAAGTCGGCGCACAGGGCGGTGACGTTGCTGGCCACATCGGCCTCGACGTCGGCATCGCCCAGGTTGTCGAGGATGTCGCAGATCCAGCCGGCCAGCGTCACGCACTGGGAGACCTTGAAACCACGGCTGGTGACGGCCGGCGTGCCGATGCGCAGGCCCGAGGTCACGAACGGCGACTGTGGATCGTTGGGCACGGCGTTCTTGTTGACGGTGATGTGCGCGCGGCCCAGGGCGGCGTCGGCATCTTTGCCGGTCAGGCCCTGACGGATCAGGCTGACCAGGAACAGGTGGTTGTCGGTACCGCCGGACACTACATCGTAGCCACGATCGATAAACACGCCAGCCATGGCCTGGGCGTTGTCGATCACTTGTTGCTGATAGGCCTTGAAGCTCGGCTCAAGCGCTTCCTTGAAGCACACCGCCTTGGCGGCGATCACGTGCATCAGCGGACCGCCCTGGCCACCGGGGAATACCGCGGAGTTGAGCTTTTTCTCGATCTCTTCGTTGGCCTTGGCCAGGATCAAGCCGCCACGCGGGCCGCGCAGGGTCTTGTGAGTGGTGGTGGTGACTACGTCAGCGTAGGGCAGCGGGTTCGGGTACAGGCCTGCGGCGACCAGCCCGGCGACGTGGGCCATGTCGACGAACAGGTAGGCACCGACCTTGTCGGCAATCTCACGGAAGCGCGGGAAATCCAGGGTCTTGGAGTACGCGGAGAAGCCGGCGATGATCATCTTCGGCTGGTGCTCGACGGCCAGGCGCTCGACTTCGTCGTAGTCGATCAGGCCGGTGTCGGTGTCGATGCCGTATTGGACGGCGTTGTACAGCTTGCCCGAGAAGCTCACTTTGGCGCCGTGGGTCAAGTGCCCGCCGTGGGCCAGGCTCATGCCCAGCACGGTATCGCCGGCCTGCAGCAGTGCCAGGTACACCGCCGCGTTGGCTTGCGAGCCGGAATGCGGCTGGACGTTGGCGTAATCGGCGCCGAACAGCTGCTTGGCGCGCTCGATGGCCAGCAGTTCGACCTTGTCGACGTGCTCGCAACCGCCGTAGTAACGCTTGCCCGGATAGCCTTCGGCGTACTTGTTGGTCAGGCCGCTGCCCTGCGCCTGCATCACGCGCTTGCTGGTGTAGTTCTCCGAGGCGATCAGCTCGATGTGATCTTCCTGACGCTGCTCTTCGGCGTTCATGGCCGCCAGCAGGGCGTCGTCGTAACCTTGGATCTGGTCTTGTTTGCTGAACATCAGGGTTCTCCCGGCGGCGGCGGCGCGCCTGTGGCATGAGCTCAGCGGCCCCTACGGGAAGGCCGCCCTATGGATGCGATGGTAGGGCTGGCGCGTGCGGCCCAGATGCCTACGGACGCCACGCAAAGGTGCGTTTACGACATGGCTGCTGACCGCGGCCTGTGGCGAGGGGGCTTGCTCCCGAAATGCTACGCCGGGTGAGCTGGCTGCGTCTGTTCGGGCGCCTCGGGGGCAAGCCCCCTCACTACAGGGGTAGCGTGGCCTTTAGTACCCATAGGCAGATGAAATGCACCGGGTAGAAGCCATAGGCCCAGCGGCCGAGCGGCGGGATCTGCAAGGGCAGGCGCTGACGCAAAAGCGCCATGCCCAGCAGCGGCGCCAACAGGCAGGCGGCGATGCCCGCCATCGCCACCCAATAGCCCTGCATCGATTGATCGAGCAATTCGAGCCAGACGTTGGCCAACAGACACAGCAGCCCGGGCAGAACTTGCCAGCCCAGCGGTCGTTGGTAGACCAGCCACATCACCGCCGGCAACAGCACGCCAGGCAAGCCGAACATCAAATCGTCGCTCCACCCGGCGGCAGCGGCCAGCGCCACAGCGCCCAGTGCAAGGGCCATGGGCGAGCGCTGCCGGAGCGCATTGGTGACCAGCAGGCCGAGCGTCAGGGTCGGCATTACACTCAAGGTTTCAGCGGGCACCACAAACAGCCGATACGGCCACTCCGACACCAGCGTGAACGCCAGCATCCAGCCCAGATACCGCCACGGCAGCGGCGCCGCTCGATCCCGGCGCGCCTGATGCGCCGCAATCGCCAGGCAAAACCACGGGAACGCCAGACGGCCGGGGATATACAACGGGTCCAGGGAGTCGCCGATGTAGCGCAGGTGATCGAGCACCATGCTCAACAGGGCCAACCACTTGAGGGCGTCCAGAGCCGTGTCGCGTTTTGTCTGCATGGGGTTTCCTTGTGACATGGCTGTTTCTGTGGCATCGGTGTCCCTGTGGCATTGGTGTCCCTGTGGCATTGGTGTCCCTGTGGCATTGGTGTCCCTGTGGTGAGGGGGCTTGCTCCCGAGAGGCCGTACCTGACCCTGCGCGGTGAATCAGCTCCGGCCTCTCGGGAGCAAGCCCCCTCACCACAGGGTCAGTTCCGACCCCTCGGGAGCAAGCCCCCTCACCACAGAGTCAGTTCCCGCCCCTCGGGAGCAAGCCCCCTCTCCACAGAATCAGTTCCGGCCCCTCGGGAGCAAGCCCCCTCACCACAGGGTCAGTTCCGGCCCCTCGGGAGCAAGCCCCCTCACCACAGAGTCAACCGCCCCTTAGGTATACATCTCAGAAATTTTTCCGATACGCGCCCGCAGCATTTCCCGCTAAAGTGCCCCATCATCGATCACAAGGAACCGGCCATGAACGAGCAAAGCCAACAGTTCGCCAGCGACAATTATTCCGGCATCTGCCCGGAGGCCTGGGCAGCGATGGAAGCCGCCAACCACGGCCACGAGCGCGCCTATGGCGACGATCAATGGACCGCCAAGGCCGCCGATCAATTCCGCCAATTGTTCGAAACCGACTGCGAAGTGTTCTTCGCCTTCAACGGCACCGCCGCCAACTCCCTGGCCCTGTCGTCGCTGTGCCAGAGCTACCACAGCGTCATCTGCTCCGAAACCGCCCACGTCGACACCGATGAATGCGGCGCGCCGGAATTCTTCTCCAACGGCTCCAAGCTCCTCACCGCCCGCACCGAAAACGGCAAGCTCACCCCCGCCGCCATCCGCGAAGTCGCCCTCAAGCGCCAGGACATCCACTACCCCAAACCGCGGGTGGTCACCCTGACTCAGGCCACCGAATGCGGCAGCGTCTATACCCCTGACGAAATCAAGGCCATCAGCGCCACCTGCAAGGAGCTCGGCCTCAACCTGCACATGGACGGCGCCCGCTTCGCCAACGCCTGCGCCTTCCTGGGCTGCACCCCGGCCGAGCTGAGCTGGAAATCCGGCGTCGACGTGCTGTGCTTCGGCGGTACAAAAAACGGCATGGCGGTGGGTGAAGCCATCCTGTTCTTCAAACATGAGCTGGCCACCGACTTCGACTACCGCTGCAAACAGGCCGGACAACTGGCCTCCAAGATGCGCTTTCTCTCCGCGCCCTGGGTCGGCCTGCTGGAAAACGACGCCTGGCTCAAACACGCCCGCCACGCCAACGCCAGCGCGCAGCTGCTGAGCCAACTGACGGCCGACATCCCGGGCGTTCAATTACTGTTCCCGGTGCAGGCCAATGGGGTGTTTCTGCAGATGTCGGAAGCGGCACTGGAAGCGCTGCGGGGCAAGGGCTGGAGGTTCTATACCTTCATTGGCGAAGGTGGCGCGCGCTTCATGTGCTCGTGGGATACCGAGCAAGCGCGGGTGCGCGAATTGGCGGCGGATATCCGTGCGGTGATGGCTCAACGTCCATAACCTCTGTAGCGAGGGGGCTTGCCCCCGAAAACGGCCCACACACCGAGTAGTGCCTGACGCCCAATCGGGGGCAAGCCCCCCTCGCTACAGAGCGCTCTACAGCCTGAACCCACCCATCTGCCGCGCCAGATCATCCGCCAACCCGCTCAAGGCGCGGCACTCCTCGCGGCAATCCCGTACTTCCCCGGCCGTCGCCCGCGCCAGGTCGGAAATCCCCTGCACATTGCGGTTGATCTCCTCGGTGACTGCCGATTGCTCCTCGGTCGCCGTCGCCACCTGATGGTTCATGTCGCTGATGCGCTCGACCTGCTCGGTAATCGCCGCCAACGAAGCCCCGGTGCGCTGGCTTGATTGCACGCCGGTGCCGGTCGCGGCCTGCCCGGTCTGCATCGATGCCACAGCGTTCTGCGCGCCCTGCTTCAGCCGCGCGATCATCTGCTGAATTTCGTCGGTGGACAGCTGCGTGCGCTGCGCCAATGTGCGCACCTCGTCCGCCACCACCGCAAAGCCACGGCCCATCTCCCCGGCCCGCGCCGCCTCGATCGCCGCGTTCAGCGCCAGCAGATTGGTCTGCTCCGAGATGCCGCGAATCACCGCCAGCACCTGATCGATCGACGCCACCTGCGTCGCCAGCTCGGCCACCGCCGTCGACGCCACGCCAATCTCGTCGCTCATCCCCTCGATATGCACGATGGACCCGCGCACCACCTCACGCGCCTGCAACGCCTCGTCCCGCGCGGTCTGCGATGCGCTGGCGGCATTGCCGGCGTTCTGCGCGATCTCCTGCACCGTCAGGCCCATCTCGTGCACTGCCGTGGCCACCATGTCGGTCATCTCCTGCTGGCGCCCGGCGCGATCCGCGGTGTTGTCCACCACCCTGGCCACCTGCCCCACGGTCGAGCGCAAACGCTCGCTGGTGCTCAAGACCTCGGCGATCATGTCCCGCTGACTGCCCAGAAACCGATTGAACCCGCGCGCCAGATCCCCCAGCTCATCCGCCCGAGTGTCATCCAGCCGATGGGTCAGATCGCCACCGCCACTGCCGATCGCCACCAGCGCCGTGGTCACCTGGCGAATCGGCCGGACCAGGCTGCGCGCCAGCCACACCACCAACAGCAGGCACAGCAACGCCACGCCGAGGCCGATCAAACTGGTCAACCACATGGCCTGACGCGCCTGGGCATAGATCTGCGCCTGCGGCACCTCAGCCACCAGCGTCCAGTTCAAATCCCGCAGCGGCAGGCTCAAGGCCAGATAATCCTCGCCATTGCGCTGGAACTTCGCCGTGGTCAACACCGACTTGCCCAGCACCGTCTGGGCTGCCTGGGCGCCGATCTGCTCCGACAGCTGCCGCTTGCCGCTCAGATCGGTCTGCGGATGAATCTGGATCAAGCCATCCCCGCGCACCAGATACACCCTGCCGCGCTCGCCGAAACTGTAGTTTTTGATCAGTGCCGACAGCTCATCCATGCTCAAGCCCAGGCCCGCGATGCCCAGCAACTTGCCGGCCTGCTCCACGCGCAGGTCGATGAACAGCGTCAAGGCGCCAGTGGCCGTGTCGTTATCGATATTGAGGGTGCGCGGCTTGCCGCTGTCGAGAAAACCGAAGAACCAGGCGTCCTTGGCGTCGCTCCGGCTGAGCGTGCGATCCAGGCCCTTCTCGGTGTAATAACGGTTGCTCGCCGCCGACCCGATCAGCGCCGTGAAGGCCTTGTGCTGGGTGCGCACGCCGTCCAGATAGCCGGCGAACTGCGGCACCTGGGCACCGTTTTCGCCCTCGGCCAGCCACTGGCGCACCATCGTGTTGCTGCTGATGTCCTCGGCGGCGGTGAGCGGCTGCACGAGGATGCGCTCGATGTCATTGCGCATCGCCTCGATGCTGGCCGGCATGGCCGTCTCGAGCAGGTAAGTCTGCGCCAGGCGGTTGACCACCAGAGTATAGATGCCGACCACGATCAAAATGCTAACCAGCAGGGCGCTGCCCATGCTCAAGATCAGCTGCCATTGGATACTGCGTCGCCAGAACTGCATGGAGAACCCCCAAAGTGTGTATCGGGTGCTCTGCAACAGTTGTGCCGATTGTATACAAACCAGATCAAAATATTACACAAGATTACAGCAGCATCCCTCGTCTGACCCGCCTACGCCTGCGGCATTTGCCGCTGTACAGGGCAATACCTCCCATCAAGCGGCCTGCCAATCAGTACGTCGGTACAGACATTGGCGCGCTTGATTTTCAGACTTTTCCTATATCACGGTCTTGCTGCTGACTTTAAAGTGCGCCCCCCCCTGAACCGCTACAGGCGACGTGCCATAAGGGTTTCAGACCTCTCAATCGTGTTTTGCTCATAGGGATATTCCATGTCTTTGATTAAAAATGCCGTCATCGCTCCACTCGCCCTCGCCGCCATGGCCGCGTCGCTGAGCAGCCAGGCCGCACAGATCCGCCACACCATCCAGCTCGAAGCGAGCGTGCCGTCCTCCTCGTTTCTGGTGCAGCCCGTCGACCCGGATCTGACCGGCAAGGTCAACACCCTGGCATGGAGGCCCGGCGCCGAAACCATCGACTCGCTGCGTGCAGCGTTCTACGCCAAGCACACCGCCGGCAGCATCGAGGCCTCCGTCCTGGACGTACCGATGATGAGCAGCGCTACCGATAACATCGCCCTCACCGTCAAGTTCAATGGCGTCGAACTCAGCACCACCCCGGCTGAAGTCCTCACCAAAGCCGAAGCCGCTCTGTCGCCGACCGTCTACCTGGACATCGAACCGACCAAACCCACCACTGGTTACAACGAAGGCATGTACGTCGGCAACGTCAACCTGGCCTTCGACGCCGTCCTCGTTCCTTGATGATGCAACCGCTCTGAGTTGAACCCGTTACCCCGCAACCGCGGCCCGTTGCGGGGCAACGCCTTTGAATACCCCCAACAGGGATCTGCCATGTTCCGTATGACGCCGCTTGCCAGCGCGATAGCCCTGATCGCCTGCGTGGGCCTGCCCGCCGCTGCCTCAGAGACGCCCGCTGCGCGACCGAGTCTGCTGACACAGGCCGAGGGTCTGCCCAAGGAATTCCACGAACACTTTTTCGACGTGCCGCTGGCCGTTCGCGTCATGCTCGACAACAAGGATCTGGGTGAAGCCATGGTGGTGCTGTCCCGCGACGACCGCGTGACCCTGCTCGACTTCACCGACACTCGCAACAGCGACATCGCGCCCGCCGAGCGCGATCTGTGGCGGGACTGGTTGCAGCGAGGCGTCGCATTGGGCGCCTGCCAGATGGCCTGCGACAACGGCGTCCTGGCCGTGCATTACAGTTTGCAGAACTCCGAACTGGCAGTGGTGACCCGCGACGTCGAACGCACCACGGTCGACGCGCAGTTCTACCGACTGCCCGAACACGGCAGCACCGGCATCATGCTGCGCAACCAGCTCAACCTCTCCGGTGGCCAACAGCAGGACATGGGCGGGCGCTACGGGCTGCAAGCCATCGCCAGCCTGGGCCACTGGACGCAGACCGCCAACGTGCAGGCCAACAAGACCGGCGGCCAGTACGGTCAGACCCAATACGCCCTGCACGAGCTGCACACGCAAACCGAAAGCGAAGGCAGCTTCGTGCGCCTGGGTTATTTCATGCCCACCTCCGAGGGCCTCAGCCGCCAGCCGCGCACCTTCGGCGCCAGCCCCGATACCGTCATGGGCGTGATGCTCGGCAGCTCCGACAGCCTCGCCGTCGAGGGCACCAAGGCCGCGGTGTACCCGCTGTACGTCACCGCCAATCGCGAGGCCGTCGTCGAGATCTACCGTGACGGCGTGCTGATCAACACCCAGCAAGTGCAACCCGGCCTGCAGACGCTCGACACCCGGCCATTGCCGGGCGGCATCTACGACGTCGAAGTGCGCCTGCTCGAAGACGGCCAGGAGACCTCCCGCAGTGACGAGCTGGTCTACAAGCCCAACAACTGGCGCAACCCCGACCAACGCTGGCGCTTCAACACCTTCCTGGGCCGCGAGACGCAACTGCTCAGCAGCTGGGCCAAACCACCCGATGCCGGCGAGACCGCAGGCGTAGCCGTCAACTACCTGCTGCACCCGCGCGCCGTGGTCGGCCTGTCGGCGCGCCAGGTCAAAACCCGCAACCAGCTCGGCAGCTCCCTGGACCTCGGCCTGGGCCAGTCCTCCAACCTGTATGCCAACCTCTACAAGACCGAGGACCACGGCACCGGCATGGACGTGCAAGCCCTGCACAATTACGCCAGCGGCAACCTGATCGCCAGCCACAACCGCAGCTGGCTCGACAACCGCAACACCTACGAGACGCTGATCGACGGCACCCAGGTGCGTCAGCGCTATGTGTACAACGGCCCGGTCAGCAGCTCCTCGCTGGCGCTCAACCATCGCCTGAGCTCGACCCACAGCCTCAGCGCGCGCTACGCCTACACCCAGGGGCAGATTCAGGGCTCGGCCATCGACCTCGGTTGGCTGCGCCACGGCCGCCTGTTCGGTAATGCCGCCACCTGGCAGCTCTCGGTGTTCGACCGCCCCGCCAGCATCAGCAGCGGCAACCAGCGCAACCGCGGGGTCGATTTGCGCGTCACCCTCGCCGTCGGCAGCCAGGGCAAAGGCCTCAACGCGAGCATCGGCTCCCGCACCGACCGAGAAGGCAACAGCGACCGCAATGCCAGCATCGGCTACCAGCAACAACTCCACGGCGGCCCGCTCACCAGCGTGTCCGCCACGGCCACCACCGACACCTACGGCGTGGGCCTCAGCGGCTCCGGGCGCTTCGACGCGCAGGTGGCCGAAGGCGATCTGTTCGTACAGCGCTCCTCCTACAACAACGCGCTGACCGGCGCCCTCAACCTCACCAGCAACCTGGTGGTCGGCGGCGGCAAGGTCGCCGTTACCGGCAGCAGCACGCGCCAGGAAGCCGGAATGATCATCGACGTCGAGTCCGACCTGGACGCCATCACCCTGCGCGCCGACGACCTCAGCGGCACCAGCACTGTCCTCAAGCCAGGGCGCAACTTCATCCCCGTGTCGGCCTACCGCGACAGCACCGTGCAGTTCGACTTCCAGGGCAATCATGCCCCCGCCGCGCACATTCAACCGGCGCGCGCGCGCTATCACCTCAACAAGGGCGGCGTGGCCTACAGCCAAGTGCGGGTGACCAAGACCATGACCGTGCTTGGCCGCCTGCTGGACGCCAAAGGCCAACCGATGAAAGGCCAGCACGTGGTCAACCACGCCAGCCGCAGCGTCACCGAGGTGGACGGCTTCTTCTCGCTGGAAATGAGCGAAAGCACGCCGATCTTAGAGGTGCGCAAGAACGACCAGAGCGTATGCGCCTTCACGCTGGACCCCAGCCAGCTGAACCGTGAGAACGACGTGCTGATGGTCGGGGATTTGCGCTGCGTGACGGCGCAAGTGACGAGTGCTACGCCGCCAGTCGAGACGGCTGGCTAACAGACAGGAATGATTGAAGTGAATATTCAAGCAGTGAAAGGGTGGTTGCGTGCGCTGGCAGTGGGATGCGCATTGACGACCGCTGGGCAGGCCATGGCCCTCAATCAGCGCATCACGGCGGAGTTCGTGCCGTCGTTGGCCAACCCCGAGAACAACACCTTCACTAACACCACCACACTCGGCCCCGTGTGCACGAGCAATCCTGCAGCTTGCGACTACAAGGCCAGTCTCTACTTTCCCGGAATTGCCTTTGGGCGGACGATCGTCGCCAACGACCCCGATCCTCGCAAAAGCCTGTACATCAAGCTACCTGCCGACTGGCGCGACATCACCTTGACCCACGCCACAACGGGCGAGACGAGCCAGGTGCAGATGCGCATCACCGGTATCGGCGCGCAATTGTGGCTCTTCCCCGGCGCGACGTACGCGACCGGCATTCCTGACGTGAGGGCGGCCCATAGCGCCTGGTGGAATGGCGGAGGTTTGGACGTGGCTCCGGCGCCGTGCACCAGCAGCTACTATCAGGTCAATAGCGACCTGGCGGTCCAGATGTTCTGGCAGGTACCGAGCGTTGCGCCCTGCGCAAAAAACACCGCTTTCCAAGTAGATGACCTGAGGCTCGACAACTCTGAACTCTTGTACGAAATACGCACGCCAACGCCGCTGAACATGTCCGCAGGCCACTGGGAAGGCAGCACTACCTACTCGGTAGGGCCCCACAGCGACCTCGATTTCGGCGACAACCTGGACTTCTTCTTCTCGACCCTGGACCTGCAGTTCGACCTCACCGTCTCCCATCACCTGCAAGCGGTATTCCCCCCCGGCGCCGACCGCCTTGCCCTGGAGCCGGAGGGCGGGTGGATGCCCTGGCTCAACCGTGGCCGTCGTCCCGAACGCATCCTGCGCGACCAGCCGTTCCAGTTCACCACCTCCGGGCCGGTGAAAATGCGCGTCGAATGCCAGCACGCCATGGGCGTCCATTGCGCGATCCAGAACCCCGACGGCCACAGCGTCCCCGTCGAAACCCGCATCAGCCTGCCCGCCGGCATGCACGCACTGACCGGCGGCCCGGCCAGCCGCATGCTGCTGACCAACAACGATGACGCCATCGCCCCCAACGACCGCTACGTGGCCAACCAGACCGGCACCCTGCATTTTGAAGTCGCCCGCGGCGATGTCGAGACCATGCTGCCGCGCGTTGACACCACCTACTCCGGCAACGTCACAGTGGTGTGGGACTCGTTCCTGATGCCGTGACCGCCAATGAACACTCAATGGACCCGCGCCATGTATAAATTCGCCCTCGCAGTGCTGCTGGTCGCCCTGAACTCGACCGTTCACGCCGCGCCCACGCTCTACATCGGCACCGTCTTCGACTACCTGGACGGCGCCCAGACTAGCTATCGCAAGCGGGTCAACAATATCGGCGACAGCACGGCCTTCGTGCGCGTCAGCCTGTACGAAATCCTCTATGGCGAGGGCGAGCCGCAGGAAATACCCCTGCACGACATTGCCCCGGACAGCCAGCGCGATCGCCCGATCGCCACGCCCTCGCGCCTGATCATCCCGGCCAACGGCATGCAGGCCACTCGCCTGCTGTTCATCGGCGAGCGAGACCGGGAGCGGTACTACCGCGTGCGTTTCGTCCCCGTGGTGCCCGAAAAGGACGATCAATTCGAGCTGCCCGACGCCCAGCGCGAAGCCTACAAGGCGTCGTTGCAGACCGGGATCAACGTGCTGACCGGCTACGGCGGCATCTTTATCGTGCGCCCCGCCCACACCCGCTTCGACACGCGCATCGAGCAAACGGCCACGCGCTACAGCCTGACCAACGCCGGCAACAGCACCGTCGTGCTGGAAGACTTCAAGGACTGTTCAGCGGGCGAGCAACCACTGTGCGAACCCAGCCGCCTGCACCACGTCATGCCCGGCAAGACCTACAGCTTCGACAAAACACCGGGGCGGGTCGTGCACTTCAAGCGCATCGAAGGTGATGCCAGCTATCCCACCCAGGTTTGATACCTTCTGCTACGGACTTCACCCATGCACAGATTCATCTTCGCCGCGCTGCTCAGCGTGCTGGCCCTGCCCGCCCAGGCCGGCCCCAACATCAACGTCGGAAATATTTTCGACTACCTCGACGGTGCGCAATCCACCTACCTCAAACGCATCTACAACAGCGGCGACAGCACCGCATTCGTGCGGGTGAACATCTCGGAGATCCTCTACGCCGCCGACGGCAGCCGCCGCGAAATCCCCCTCGACAACACTGGCCCGATTCAGCAGCGCAGCGGCCTGGTGGCCAGCCCCGCGCGGCTGATCATTCCAGCGGGCGGCATGCAGGCGACCCGCCTGCTGTACATCGGCGAGCGGGATCGGGAGCGTTATTACCGGGTGCGGTATGTGCCGGTGATGCCGGAGAAGGAAGATCAGTTCGCGGTGTCCGAACAGGAGCGCGAAGCCTACAAGGAGAGCCTCAGCGCGGGCGTCAACATCATGGCCAGCTACGGCGCGATCTTTTTCGTACGCCCCACCGCCACGCACTTCGATACCCGCACCGAGCAAAGCGCCAGTCGCTACAGCGTGCACAACGCCGGCAATAGCACGGTGACGCTCGACCACTTTCGCGATTGCTCAGCCAGGGATGAACGCGACTGCGCGGCCACGCGCCTGCACCATGTGATGCCGGGCAAGACCTACGCGTTCGACAAGGTGCCGGGGCGGGTGTATCGCTTCAACCTGACGCAAGGCAGCGAGCACCGCCCGATGCATGTTGATTAAGGGGGATCAGTCCCGATCCAGGCGCCGCGCCACCGCCTCGACGGTGGCCTCCACCTGCGCTTGATAGCGCAACAGTGTCGCCGCGTGCTCACGCTCCAGCTCCTGCTGCCGGGAGCACAGGTTCATGGCCGTCAGCACCAGCAATTTATCGCCCACCAGCGTCGGGTATTT
The DNA here is from genome assembly GCF_058986725.1 of Pseudomonas sp. GW821-FHT01A09. NCBI lineage: Bacteria > Pseudomonadati > Pseudomonadota > Gammaproteobacteria > Pseudomonadales > Pseudomonadaceae > Pseudomonas > Pseudomonas sp. GW821-FHT01A09. The sequence goes on along the minus strand of NZ_JBYSWB010000018.1, from coordinate 117,147 downwards.
GCGCTTGGTGTCGGCCAGGGTGGCCTTGAGCAGTTCGGCGGCATCGACGATCGCCTGGGCCTCCACGGCTGGCGCCTTGATCGAATAGTCGTTGCCGAGGATTGAAATGACCTTGACCGTCTCTGCCGCGCCACTCATGCGTTGACCGCGCTCGCCCGCTCGACCAGCGCCTGGATGCGCGCAGCGGCGATGCCATGCTGCTCTTCCTGCTCGAGCAGATTGAGCTGCAGCGTCTCGTTTTCGTCCCGGCTGGAACGCAGCTCGGCGGTCAATTGGCGGTTGCTCGCCTGCAGTTGGAGGTTTTGCTCGACGAGTTCGCCGACCAGGGTTTCAAGTTGACTGAGAGATGATTCCAACATTTTGATTTCTCTAGAATTAATGGGTGGCACACGATAAGGAAAAAGGCCTTTGCAGGCCAGGCAAACCACCGCTTTGCAGATGAATTTAGTGACAGGTGATGTCGACGATACACAACCAGGAAGCCGCCCCATGGACTCGACTGTGCCCTTTGGGTTCCCCAAGTGCGTCAACGTCAGACCAATGGGTAATTGCACAATAGTGGCGCCGTTCGGCTGATGCGCCTCAAGAGTTGCCCGTTCCTGACGATAGCCCTGTCATCGCTTTCTCTTACTTCGCACGGATCGCCTCTCCCCCCGGTACTGCCCCCATGTCTCTACGCTCCATGAATATCGCGGCCCGCTCGCTGCTCGGCTTCGCTTTGATCGGCATTTTGATGATCGTCCTCGGCGTATTCGCCCTCAGCCAGATGAGCAAGATTCGCTCGGCCGGCGTCGAGATCGAAAGCAACAGCTTGCCCAGCATCACCAGTCTCGATGACTTCACCCAACTGACGCTGCGCCTGCGCGTGCTGTCCTACCGCTTGTTGCTCAACCGCGAGCCGGACATTCAGCAAAAGACCGTGCAACTCTTCGAACTGCGTAACGAGCAGATCGCCAAGGCCCAGGCCAAGTACGAAAAACTCCTCGGCGGCCCTGAAGAACGGGCGACCTACGAAGAATACAAGCGCCTGCTGGGCCAATACCGTCAGCTCGAAAGCAAGATGAAGGCGTTGTCCGCTGCCGGTCAGGTCGAAGAGCTGCGCAACATGCTCAACACCGACATGCTGGCCAACTCCGAGCAGGTCAACGTGGTGCTCGACAAGCTGGTGAAGATCAACACCCAGCAAACCGCCGACACCAACAAGGCCGCCGGCGACCAATACGACTCGGCTTTCACCTTGGTGCTGGTGATGCTGGCCGTCGCCACCTTGATGACCTTCCTGTTCGCCTGGCTGCTGACCCGCAGCATCACCCAGCCGATCAACCAGGCCGTGAGCGCCGCCGAAGAAATCGCCGAGGGCAACCTGACCCGGCCGATCCACATCGAAGGCAACGACGAAGCCGCGCGCCTGCTGACCGCCATGCAGAAGATGCAGGACAAACTGCGTGACACCCTGCAGCGTATTTCCGGCTCGGCCACGCAATTGGCCTCGGCTGCCGAAGAGCTCAACAGCGTCACCGACGAAAGCGCCCGTGGCCTGGTGCAGCAGAACAACGAAATCGAACAGGCCGCCACGGCGGTCAACGAGATGACCAGCGCCGTGGAAGAAGTTGCACGCAACGCCGTGAGCACTTCCGAAGCCTCCCGCGAAGCCACCAATTCGGTAGGCGACGGTCGCGACCTGGTCATGGAAACCGTCGGTGCCATCGAGCGCATGAGCGCTGACGTGCAGAGCACTTCGGAGCTGATCGGCAACCTGGCGGAAGAATCTCGCGACATCGGCAAGGTCCTTGACGTGATCCGCGGCCTGGCCGACCAGACCAACCTGCTGGCCCTCAACGCCGCCATCGAAGCCGCCCGAGCCGGTGAGGCCGGTCGTGGTTTCGCCGTGGTCGCCGATGAAGTGCGGGCCCTGGCCCATCGCACTCAGCAGTCGACCAGCGAGATCGAACGCATGATCGGCAGCATCCAGGGCGGCACCGAGAAGGCCGTCGGCTCGATGCGCAACAGCACCGAGCGGGCCGAATCGACCCTCAACATCGCCAAGGGCGCGGGGCTGGCGCTAGACACCATCAACGGCGCGGTGCAGCAGATCAACGAGCGTAACCTGGTGATCGCCAGCGCGGCAGAAGAGCAGGCGCAGGTCGCTCGTGAAGTGGACCGTAATCTGGTGAACATTCGGGACTTGTCGGTGCAATCGGCCGCCGGTGCCAATCAGACCACCGCCGCCAGCAACGAGCTGGCGCGCTTGGCGGTGGATTTGAACGGGATGGTGGCGCGGTTCAAGGTGTGATCGAGAGTTGGCGGTGAGCCTCGAGGATCATCGCCGTGCTTGCGGGCCTCTTCGCGGGCAAGCCCGGCTCCCACAATGGATAGCCGTACGCCTGTGGGAGCAAGGCTTGCCCGCGAAGGGGCCGGTGCTGCCGACACGAAAATCAGTGCGTCAATCCCCAGCAAGCGCCCACAGCTGCAAGGCTCGCTGGCTGTACACCCTCGGCGCGGCTGGCCCTGTGGGAGCAAAGCTTGCTCGCGAAGGGGCCACCACGGACCCGGATCAATACTCGATCCGCACATCCCCCTTCGGCACGCTGCAGCACGACAGGATGTAGCCCTCGGCTTCGTCTTCCTCGGTAATGCCGCCGTTGTGGTCCATCTCCACTTCGCCACCCAGCTTCAGCACCTTGCAGGTCCCGCAGATCCCCATGCCGCAGGCCTTGGGGATCATCATGCCGAGCTTGGCCGCCGCCGCATGCACGGTCTCGCCCGGTGCCACGCGGATGCTCTTGCCGGAACTGGTGAACTCCACCTGATGCAGCTCGCCTTGCGCCACTTCCGGCGCATCGGCGGCCTGCTCCGCTTGCTCCACCGCATCGGCACGGGCCTCGGGCGGCGTCGCCCCGAAGGACTCCTCGTGGTAGCGAGTCATGTCGTAGCCGCAGTTCTGCAGCAGGTTCTTCACCGCATTCATATAGGGCGTCGGCCCGCAGCAGTAGATCTCGCGCTCCATGAAGTCCGACGCGATCAACTCCAGCAGCTTGTGGTTCAGGTACCCGCGATAGCCGGCCCACGGCTCGCCCAGGCCGTGTTTTTCGCAAATCAGGTGCAGGCTGAAGTTGTCGATCCGCGACGCCATGTGCTCCAGCTCGCGGTGATAGATGATGTCCTTCGGCGAGCGGGCGCTATGCACGAACACCATGTCGACATTGGCGTTGGTGTCGTAGAACCACCGCGCCATGGACATCACCGGCGTGATCCCCACGCCGCCGCTGAGGTACAGCACCTTGGGGCTGGGGAAGTCGATGGCGTTGAACAGCCCCACCGGCCCGTGCACCGCCAGCTCCTGGCCCTCGTGCAGGTTGTCGTGCAGCCAGTTGGACACCTTGCCCCCCGGCACGCGCTTGATGGTCACCGAAAAACTGTAAGGCACCGACGGCGCGCTGGAGATGGTGTACGAGCGCATGATCGGCTGGCCTTCGATTTCCAGCTCCAGGGTGACGAACTGCCCGGGCTTGAAGAAGAACATGATCGGCTGGTCGGCCATGAAACAGAAGGTGCGCACGTCCCAGGTTTCCTGGATGACTTTGACGCAACGGACAATATGTCGACCATTGGCCCAGGTCTGGGTGGTTACCGGGTTCAGGAAGCTGTTGGACATGCTGATCTCCACGGCCGACTGTCGGCCTTCATGGGAGCGATAATGGAGGCGCCGCCGACGAATGACTTTTCTATCTGCGACATTCACATGCTTATGGCGACCAGCCCCATCGGGCAAGGGCTAGGGCGTCGGGAACAGATTTGGCCATGTCGCCCATGGATAAGGATCATCATGCGCTCAGTCGCACACTCCACGGCAACCGAATCTGCTTTCATCAGCCTTGCGCAGCACACCGTAATAGCCACTTTTTCGACGGCCACACCGCATGGCCATGAGGATCGATCGATGGACGTCACCGCAAAAATCAGCCTGGGCGATCCGCTGGAACCCGCACGCAAGGCTACCGCCGAAATGCTGCAGACCCGCGAGCGGACTTTTTCGCTGCCGCAGCCTTTCTATAACGACGAACGGGTGTTCGAGATCGACATGCAGGAGATCTTCCACAAGGAGTGGCTGATCGCCGGGATGACCAGCGAAATCCCGACCAAGGGTAACTTCATCACCCTGCAGATCGGCAAGAACCCGATCATCGTGGTGCGCGGCGCCGAAGGCAAAGTCCATGCGTTCCACAACGTCTGCCGCCACCGCGGCTCGCGCCTGTGCACCGCCGCCAAGGGCAAGGTCGCCAAGCTGGTGTGCGGTTACCACCAGTGGACCTACGAGCTCGACGGCCGCCTGCTGTTCGCTGGCACCGAAATGGGCGCCGACTTCGACATGAAGCAATACGGCCTCAAGCCCGTGCACGTGAAGACCTCCGGCGGCTACATCTTCATCAGCCTGGCCGAGAACCCGCCGGCCATCGACAACTTCCTCAGTACGCTCGACCACTACATGGAACCGTACGAGATGGAAAACACCAAGGTGGCGGTGCAAACCACCCTGGTGGAAAAAGCCAACTGGAAGCTTGTGCTCGAAAACAACCGCGAGTGCTACCACTGCGGCGGCTCGCACCCTGAGTTGCTGAAAACCCTGCTCGAATGGGACGACGTCACCGACCCGCGCGCCGACCAGGCGTTCAAGGACCACGTGGCTGCCTCCGCCGCCGCCTGGGAAGCCGAGAAGATCCCTTACGCCCACGCCAGCTTCGGCCTGCGCAACCGTATCGTGCGCATGCCGCTGCTCAAGGGCACCGTGTCGATGACCATGGACGGCCAGGTTGGCTGCAAGAAACTCATGGGCCGCATCAAGAACCCGGACCTGGGCTCAATGCGCATCCTGCACCTGCCGCACTCCTGGAACCACTGCATGGGCGACCACATCATCGTCTTCACGGTGTGGCCGATCAGCGCGCAGGAAACCATCGTCACCACCAAATGGCTGGTGCACAAGGACGCCGTCGAAGGCGTGGACTACGACGTCGAGCGCATGCGTCAGGTGTGGGACGCCACCAATGACCAGGACCGTCGTTTGGCCGAAGAGAACCAGCAGGGCATCAACTCCACCGCGTACCAGCCCGGGCCTTACTCCAAGACGTATGAGTTCGGGGTGGTGAATTTCATCGACTGGTACAGCGAGCGGGTGCTGGCGAATCTGGGGGCTGAACCGGCGCCGTATCTGAAAGGGGTGGCGGTGCACGAGTAACGGGGAGTGCCACAGGCAGATGGGAGTTAGGTCTGCCTGTGGTGCTTAATGATGCTGTCTGTTGTGCCTGCACGCTTATTCAAGCGTGCTCGCTGAACCTGTATCTGCTGGAGTGCTTATGTTGCTAAGTCATCAGCCACGAATCTGAATTGAGCTGATCTGTGCATCACTCAGACTTCCCGCACGAGGGAAGCCCCAATAGTTGCCACGCGCTTGTTCCAGGACGTTCAGCCCTCTTGATAGCCTGGAAAGCCCAGCCCCAGCGACTTCGTAAATAATCGGCAGGCCATAGCCAAGCGCGGCACGAGCCCTGTTCACTACTTGTGCGACGTTCGAGCCCAAAGCGACGCCAGTTGGAGGACCAGCCACTAACATCACTGCGGTGTATAGGCCCGGATTCGCTATCGCAGCCCCAAACAACACGCTCGTGCTGAAGGTTGATACGGCAATTACCTCATCGAGTCCTTCTATAGCTTCTTCAAGGGAACCGTATTGCACCGGTCTAACAAAGTTTTGAACATAGTCTGAAACGTCCCTTGCCACTTTTCTCACTCCGTTGACCAACCCGCCTATGATCTCCCTGACAAACTGCCCCGTCGGATCCTCATAATTGACCGGGTCGCCCAGGCAATAGGCATACGCGTTCAAGCCGCCCTTACCAAATGGGCTCAGCCGATCCGGGGTGTGGAAGCGCTGTAGCATCGGGTTATATACTCGATGGCCGTGCCCGAGGTCATACCACTCAGTAAGCGGTTCGACGCGCTGACCATTAAAACCGACCGCAGAGGCAATCGTGTGCAGCCTTCTCCACCCATAAGGTCCGTACGTAGCAGAGGAGACGGCGCCTTCTCGCCGAAACGTTTTTACCACCGAGTTTCGCCGATCACAAAGCAACATGAAGTTCGAATTAACTGGCATGGCTGCACTCCTGAAATGGTTCATGCAAATTGGCCCTTTCTGATTTCAGACACCGAACTGGAAAACGGTGCCCGAGGCATTTGGCCCAAGAATGAAAAATTTAGCCTATCAAGATGCCAATTCACCTTGAACCCGACACGCGCCTTCACCCCTTTCCACACGTAGCCCCATGGATCAGGCTGTTTCTTGATGAAGCGTACACCTGCCGTCACTGCCATAGCGCTCCCTGCAAAGGTCATCAACGAGCCAAAGGCCGACACGTATCGCCCCTCCGGTTCGCCCGCGAGCTGAAGGCTCCCCCCTATCACCATGGCCAAGCTGCCAACCAACGCGGTGTTCAACCCTCGCTTGGCCAGTGGCGTCAGCGCAACCGAGGCGTTGGGGTGAAATGTCTTCACGCCGCCCACTACGTTGGCGGTCCCTACTATCGCGCCGGTCATAATCGACAGTAACGCCACGACTTTCGGGTCCAGTTGAGGAAACAGCAGGTCCAGAAACCGGCCGCTGGCGTCGGTGAAATTCACGGGGTCGCCCTGGCAATAGGCGTACGTGTTCAAGCCGCCCTCGGCGAAAGGGGAAAAGACGTCGGGTTTGTGGAAGCGCATCAGCACCGGGCTGTAAACCCGATACCCGTGGCCCAAGAGGTAAACGCCCAGGATCGGCTCGACGCGCTGGCCGGTAAACCCCAACGCGGGCATCGCGCAAGCCCTGCGGCGCACCCCGTGGGGGCTGTAGGCGATCGATGGGCAACCGGGTATCCCAAACACGCTGCGTCGGGCATCGGTCATCAGCAATTGAGTCGATCGGTTGGTCATGAGGCATCCTCCCTATCTCCTCATTGTGAGACGTCCGCACACAACGCGAACCTAGCAGTTCTTGCAGGTTGCGTTTTGCCTGGGGTCAACCCACGTACAGCTGCCACCCGATTCGATTGCGCGCGAACTGGCCGGCGCTGAGCGGGTGCCGTATTTGAAAAGGGTGACGGTGCACGAGTAGGCTGGATGTATCACAGGCAGATGAGGGGCAGGTCTGCCTGCGGTATTTCATAACGACTTCCAACGCCTCTGCACGTTTATGCCGAGCGACGGAATTGATAAGTAAATCCGCGATCATACCTGGCGAATAGCAAGGGCATTAAGTGAGTGCCTCGATGTACTTGACGGATCCCGCAAACCCCAATAGTTCGCTCGCGTTTGATTCAAAACGTCCAATCCTCGTGATACTCTCGACACCCCTGCCTGAATGGTCTCTTGAATATTCAATGCGTTATAAAAAAGCACAGGAGCATTCCTGGTGAACGCCGAAATAGACCGCAAGCTCAAAGCGACCGTTTCCATAGTAATGCCAATGAATGCAAATGGGGGGGACGCCGTCAAGAGAAAGCCTCCGACCGCTGCATTTCTGTTAAATTCAAATACTGCTGCTAAGTCATCTAGATGATCTAAAAAATTTGCATCGTTCAGGCTTAGAAGCCATCTGTTGTAGCGGTGAAGATAGGCATCGATAGTCCCCACCGTTTCTCTCACCTTACTGACCACCCCAGCCACTATTTGCCTGACAAATTGCCCTGTTGGATCCTCATAGTTAACCGGGTCTCCAAGGCAATAGGCATACGCATTCAATCCGCCCTTACCGAATGGGCTCAGGTGATCCGGGCTATGGAAGCGCTGTAGCATCGGGTTATACACTCGATGGCCATGTCCCAAAAGGTACCAGCCGGTCAGCGACTCGGCGCGTTGACCGTTAAAGCCGATAACGGGGGCCATTGCTCGCGGCGGCCTCCCTCCATAAGCACTGTAGGCAACAGAGATGACGGACCCTCCTTGCCCAAAACTTTTAATAACTGAATTACGGCGCTCGCAAAGCAACACTGAGTTTAAATGAGTTGGCATGATCACTCTCCCGCAAAACGTCAACGTAGCAGTTTGCTGAGGATACCGAACCTAGTAGATCTTGCAGGTTGACAAATAAATATCAACGGCGCACGGTGGGATTACGGCTGCAAAACTTAATTTGTGCTGAGCGGGAACTTGATTAATCTTCTGCTCGCCATAAGGAGCCCCAATAGCTTCCAAACTCCTGACTCCTGAAAGCTACGCCTTACAATACTGCCGCAGAGAGGGGGGCTCGAGGCGGCCACTACCTGGGTGTTATTTATAATCGAGTGCCAGTGCAAATATCACTGGCCCGCATACATTGCTAAGTGCCAGCACTGCGCCTAAGGTGCCGCGCACCGCGTGGGGCTGTAGGCGATCGAGGGGCAACGCGGTATTCCAAGCACGCTGCGTCGGGCATCGGTCATCAGCAATTAAGTCGATCGGTTGGTCATGGGGCATCCTCCCTATCTTGTTATTGTGAAACGTCCGCGTACAACGCGAACCTGGCAGTTCTTGCAGGTTGCGTTTTGCCTGCGGTTGCATGCCGAACGGGGCGTAGGTATCGTTCGCCAGCCGCTGCCAATTCAGCGGCCGGATTTGACCGTCCGACCAACAACTCAGCAACTGCCCCCACGATTGCTCGGCGTCCCCATGCCCGGCATTCCGCTTTATGGCGGCTGTGCGCGGGACACCTTCGGGTGTGCCGGGTTTGCTCCGTTGTCCCGGTCGGTCAACCCGCGTACAGCTGCCACCTGATTCGATTGACCGCGAACTGTGGCAGCTCCTGAAAACAACTGGAGTTCCACATGACTGCACCTACGCCAAGCACCACCCCCGGCGCCGCCACCTTCGGCAGCTGCAACCTGCAAAACCAGCGTCTGTTCCGCCTCAACCCTGGCCTCTGCACCGAGGACGCCCTCGAACACGCCTCGGTTCTGATGGGCTGCGCCAACACCCTCACGCGCCTCAGCGGGCTGGAACACGACAGCAGCACCCTGGCCTGGGCCGCCCACTACCTCGGCGACATGGCCAAGGCGATCATTGATGATGTGGCGCTGGGGATGCAGCCCAGCGCACATAAGTCTATGCCGCAATAGCCGTTGATTCAGCGCCGTAAATAGCAGAACATCGACCGCGCTTTGCGCCGTACCCAGGGTGGTTTCAGGGATCTTCGGATCGCACCCCGTTACGGGTCTCCCCGTTCGCCGAGCGCGAGGTAACAACGTCCTGCCCTGTCGCATTGTTCGCCAATGCGATGGCTGAGACCCCCTCCTAGAGAGGGGGTCGCCGCTTCTGCTGCTTATCTTTCATCCTCGCCAAGAAACTGAAATATCCCGCAACCCAATCCCCCTGCCGCTCTCTCGTCCATTGCCCTAAGGTCGCCCCTCCAAGAACCAGCGAAGGGCCACCCATGTATTCCCCCTCTCCCTCGATCTCATCGTCCCAGCCAGGCGCCCACGGCTATCTGCCCGGCATCGACGGCCTGCGCGCCATCGCGGTGTTGAGCGTGATCGTCTTCCATCTCGACTTTTTGCAGCTGCTGCCGGGAGGCTTTACCGGGGTCGACATGTTCTTCGTCATCTCCGGCTACGTGATCAGCCGCGCGCTGGCCGAGCGTACGCACCTGGGTTTAGGCGCCTATTTGCTGGACTTCTACCGTCGTCGTTTGCTGCGCCTGCTGCCGGCGTTGCTGGTGGTGCTGCTGGTGAGCTTCGTGGTCTCGGCGCTGTTCGTGCCACAGGTGTGGCTGAGCAACCAGAACGACCAGACCGGCCTGGCGGCCATCGTCGGCTTGAGCAATTTCACCCTGGCGAGCAACACCAACCCCTACTTCTCGCCCCGGGCCGAGCTCAACCCGTTTCTGCACACCTGGTCGCTGGGGGTCGAGGAGCAGTTCTATCTGCTGTTCCCGGCGATTTATTTTTTATACCGCCGTTGTAGGACGCATCTGAAATTGGCCTGGGCCGTGCTGCCGACCCTTGCGCTGGCGTCGCTGATCGTCAGTGGCGTGCAAACGAGTAACGATCCGCTGTCGGCGTTCTACCTGCTGCCCAGTCGATTCTGGGAGCTGGCCGCAGGCGCCCTGCTGTTTCAAGCGCTGGGCAGCAAGACGCTGACCGCGCGCGGCGGCTGGCTGGCGCAGGTGTTGCTGGTGGTAGGGCTCGCACTGGTGATCAGCGGCTTCATGCTCGCCGAACGCAGGTGGTTCCCCTTCCCGTGGGCGCTGGTGACCGTCACCGGCACGCTGTTGCTGATCGCCGCCGTGGTACTCAAGCCCGCCGCCAGCCCATCACCACTGCACACCTTGCTGCAATCGCCGCCCATGACCTACCTCGGCCGGCTGTCCTACTCGCTGTATCTGTGGCACTGGCCGGTGGCGGTGTTCCTGCGCTGGACGACGGGCCTGGAATCGCTGGAGGTGCAAGTGGTCTATCCCTTTATTGTACTGACGCTGGCGGCGGCTTCTTATCACTGGATCGAAACCCCGATCCGCACCGGCCGCTCGATCCTGCAGCGCAACGCCTGGCTTACCATCACTGCCAGCCTCGCAGCCGTCGGCGCTGGCTGGCTCTCGGCCCTGTGGATAACCCATAACACCGAACAGCTCTCGCTCACGCAAACCCGTGACAGCTATCTCTGGCACGCTTACAAACACTACCCCCGCGAGCCCGTCGAGCCGCTGGAAGACCCCGAAATCGAAGGCCGCCAGCTGTTCGTGCTAGGTGACTCCCATACCGCGGCCTATCGCACCCTGCTCAAGCTCGTGGAGCTGCGCCTTGGCGTGCAGGTGCGTGAATACGAGCAAGGCGGCTGCGCGGTGGTGAGCCTGATCGGTGCCGATCCGCAGGACTGCGCCGACGAGCGCGAGGCCGCACTGGCCGATATCGAGGCGCGGGCCAATCCGGGGGACATCGTATGGCTGGCCTCTCTGCGCATGCCCGAGCTGGCCGGGCGTGACTGGGCGGCGGGAGAGCAAGCGGCCTGGTCGCAAGCGCTGGCCGAGATCGATACCGAGCAAGCCAGCCGCGCAGCCCATGCCATGCTGACCCGCTTGCAAGCGACCCAGGTACATATTCTGATCGACGCACCCAAACCGCTGTTCAAGGCGCCGCCCAATCGATGCAGCGACTGGTTCAACCACATGAACCCGATCTGCGCCCCCGGCCTGACGGTGGAGCGCACCCAGCTCGAACGGCTGCGTGCGCCGCAGATGCAGCTGCTGGCGGCCTTGCAAATTGAATACCCGAGCCTCCACGTGTGGGACCCGCTGCCACTGCTGTGCCCCTACTCGGCCTGCTCGGCGTACGCCAGAGACGGCAAACCGCTGTACAACGATGCGGACCACTTGAGTGGGCAGGGCAACCGGGTGCTGGAGAGCAGTATCAGCCAGGCGTTGCTGGATATCTGGCACGGGGTGGCGCCCAGGATCAAACCGTAGTACCCCGAACTTGCGCAGACGCGGTGGACGCGCGCGATGGAGAGGGTGAGCGGGAGGGAGTACTGCTCGAGGGTATGCGCACAGCAAACGAACTGCTTGGGGTCTGCGCTAAGCCGAAGCTCACCATCGGTATCGAATTCCGATCAGACGCAATTACATCACTGCCTCTGCGCGAACGAGAGAAATCGAACGTCTCCTTGAAGCCTGCGACGAAGGTCTTCCAGCGCCCCGACTGTTTCATAAAGCGGCGTAGACGAGCACCGAAGCCCATCCCGCTGATCAGCACACTGCCTCCTGCGGTGACAGTCCCGGCAAACTTCAACTCGTCATTCTTGGCGATCAGCCCGGCAGTCGTCTCGCCGATCGACATCACGCCAAACCCCATGGTGCCGATCAATGCCAGCTTTTCAACGCGCGTCACTGTACCGGGCGTCGTGGTTGCGACGGTCAACACCGCCGCCATGACTGAAAAAATATCATAGAGCAGCGCCAGCGCTGGCACGACGTACTCCGTAAGCGTGTTGTCCATCCACTCTATCTGCGCACCGCTAGGGTCGCGGTAGTTGAGCGGGTCGCCCTGGCAATAACTATATGCGTTGAACCCGCCGGCACCGAAGGGCGAGAGGTTGTCAGGCTCATGAAAGCGCCGCAGCAACGGGTTATATACCCGCCGCCCGTGCCCCAGATGATAACGACCGGTCAGCGGCTCGACCCGCTGTCCATTGAACCCCAGCGCCGAGCCACCGGCCTGGCGCCATCCGAAACAATCATGGGCCGGCAACGGCGAAGCGCCTGGGCCTATGGCCTGCAGCACCGAGTGCTGGGCGTTGGTGACCTGCAAATGGGTCGAGCGAAGGGTCATTGTCTGCATCTCCAAAAGCCCCACTCTAGAGCCCATGCGCCGGTGGCGAAACTGACAGTTCTTGCAGCTAGCCAGACACTGGATTTTGCGGCAGGGTGTGCGCCGCTCGACGCTCCCCTCACTCCTCCACCAGAAACCCGAGAAGCGCCGCCGCGCCCTCCTCGGCGCTCACCCCCTTTAGGACCTGCCCGCCGCCACTGCAGGTTTTGGCCGTGCGCGCAGGGTAGGCTCATCCCAATCGCGGCTCCGACTGGTCCGATAAAATGTACCCGGTAGAGTGAGCACGGCAATCGGGCTATGGAGCGCAACTTCACCAAGGCGCTGATGAGTATCTGGCGAGACATATAATTTGCCTTCAACAAGATGAATGACGAGTTGGCAAACTATATTAAGTGGCGAATCTTATGACCTTGCTACCGGTAGAAGCCTTCGCTGGCAGACTGGACAAGCGAACATGTGGTAACTCACGGGATTCTGGAATGGAGATTGAAACTCTTTGAGAGGGAACTACTACGACATTGTTCAACAGGTCGTCCGACACACTCGGAATTCGCATACGCTGGCGAACAATATGCGTTAATCGACTCCCTTTCACAGCCTGTAACGCCCCATGTGCCGCCCTGATACCATTCCCAAGGCCGACCAATGCCATGCCAGCGGTCAACACTACTTCACTGGCGGCAGAGTAACCTGCATATCCCAAGGCTGCCCCCGAAGTTGTGCCAGCATATCCAATGTCAGACGCCAGGGCAGCATAGCCCAACACGCCCCTCGGTCGTGAACGGAGCAAGCTTTCACTAAGATTTTCTGCATGACTCGCGAGGTTACCTGCAATATCGATAAAATCAGCAAATCTCGCAATAGACCGGCCCGTGGGATCGCCATGATTAACGGGATCTCCCAAACAATAAACATAGGTGTTCAACCCGCCTTCTTCGAAGGGACTCAACCGGTCGGGACCATGAAATCTCATAAGAGCCGGGTTGTAGACTCGATGGCCATGCCCCAAGTAATACCACTGTGTGAATGGCTCGGCGCGTTGGCCGTTGAAGCCAAGCGCAGGGGCAACCGCAGTCGGTTTGCGCCAACCATGGCAGGTATAGGCAACGCCACGGCGCACTGATTCGTCCGAGCTTTGCAGCAAGGTGTTACGGGCATCGCAGATCCAAAGCGTGTGGGATCGAATTACCATGGCCGACCTCCTCAGTACTCATTCTTTTTAGATTAGGGTAATTCCGGCGCCCCCCGCACCTATCAGATATGAGAGTAGACAACGCGACTCCGGGCACCGTACGAACACCAAGAGACTACCCGCTTGGACACCCCAGCTCCCGCCGGAGAATGGGCTGATGGGTACATAGGCGTTCTCGCGCCGGGAAATTCAGCTTGGTCCCGACACCGCCTTAACTCGCCGGCCAGATTCATGCCTCTGGAGGTGCACCGCGTCGCTCTTCAGCCCCGTCCCCCTAGGCCGCAGCGCCGCGCCGGATACCATCGCAGGTCATTACTGGCGCACCACCCCCTCCTCCACCAGCAACTTGAGAATCGCCGCCGCGCCCTCCTCGGCGCTTACCCCCTTGAGCACCTGCCCGCCGCCACCGCTGGCTTTGGCCGTGGCGGCTTTCATGCGGTCCGCGCCGCTCTTGGCCTTGATAACCTTCAAGCGCTTGGGCCGCGGTTTGGCCGGTTGCAGCTCGGCGCTGGCGAGCAGTTCGTCGTCGACGATTTCCACGTCATCCACGGCAAAGGTCCCGCGCTGGGCCGGGCCGTAAGCGCTTTGCCGTGGCTTGGGCGCCGCGTTGTCGACCGTGGCCAGCATCGGCAAGCGCACCTTCAGGCGCCGCCGTTGCCCGCGAGGCAAGGCTTGCAGCACCAGGGCCACGCCGTTGTCGATGGACTCGACCTCGGCCAGCCCGACGATCACCGGCCAGCCCAATTGCTCGGCCAGCAGAAACGGCAACATGCCCGAGCCTTCGCCGGTTTCTGCCTGAGTGCCTGTGAGCACCAGCTGGGCGCCGGCGTTGCGCAGGTAGTCCGCCAGTGCTGGCAAGGCGTCGCTGCCGGGCGGATTTTCCAGTACGTGCAAACGCTCCAGGCCCATGCCCATGTAGGCGCGCAGGGCGGGCTCGTTGGCGTCGCCGGCGTGCAGTACGCGCAGGTTGGCGCCCGCTAGCTGCAGGCCCATCTCCACCGCGCGAGCATCCTGCTCGGCACGCCTCGCGCGGCCCGAGGTCGGGTGGGCGCCGATGGAGACCAGGCTGATGACCTTGGTATCAAGTGCACTGTTCAAAACGCTCTCCTCAGGCTGCATCGCGCTTGGCTTGGTTACGGTAAGTGGCCATGGCGGCGATCAGTGCCTGGAGGATCGCGCCGCTCTCGCCGATCACCGACAGGTCCGCGCGCTTGATCATGTCGCACCCGGCATCGAGGTTGATGGCGATGACCTTGTCGCAGGCGCCGATGCCTTGCAGATGCTGAATCGCCCCGCTGATCCCGACGGCCACGTAGACCCGCGCCGTGACCCAGGTACCACTGGCGCCCACCTGCCGATCGCGGCCCATGAAGCCATCGTCCACCGCTACCCGCGAGGCGCCTTCGGTTGCGCCCAGGGCGGCGGCGGTACGGTGGAACAGCTCCCAGTCCTTGACGCCGTTGCCGCCGGAGAAGATGAACTCCGCTTCGGCCATCGGAATCGCCGCCGGGTCAACCGCCACCGCGCCCAGGTCCTCGATGCGCGGCAGGCTGCGTGCGGGCACTGTGGATAACTCCACCGGCAAGGCTTCGTGACGGGTTTCATCCACAGGCTCGGCGCATTCGGCGGCCGCCAGAATCAGCCGTGGCACGTCCCGGGCGATGTCCTGCAAGCCCGCGCCCGCACGGCCGATGCACTGTTGCTCCTTGATCTGCCACACCCGCGTGGCCGGGCGTTCGCCCAGGCTGGCGGCAAAGCGCCGGCCCAGTTCGCCACCGCCGCTGCGGCTGTCGGGCAGCAACCAGTGCCGCGGGCGGAACTGGTTATCCACAGCGCGCAGGCCCTGCACCCGTTGCTCCGGTGCATAACCGTCGAACTCGCTGCCGTCGAGCACCAGCAAGCGGTCGACGCCGGCGGTGTCGAAGGCACTCTCTTTATGCTCGCCAAACACGATCGCCAGCACAGCGCCGTCGTTGCCGGCCAGGCGATGGGCCAGGCCCAGCACGTCGCGGTCGTGGCTGCTCAGGCGGCCACCGACCATGTCCGGCACCACGCTGATATAAAACGCCGGCTCGGCCACGCGATGCAGCGGCAGCTGCACCTCGGCTGCCGCACCACGCTTGCTGCCGCCACCCTGCTGGGCACCGCTGCGGTCGATACGCTTGACGCCATTGGGGCCGATAAAAGCGCCCACATGGGGATTCTTGCGGATGACGCCGTGGGGGCCCATCCAGCTGCCTTGCGCCGGTTGCATGGCGGCGTGCAAGGGGTGCAGGCGATTACGGGCGATCCACTCGGCACGGGGATCGCGGCGGATGATGTCACTCATCAGTTGACCTCCGCGGGTTCACGTTTGACCACCACCGGCTTGGCGACCGGCGCTTCTTCGATCAGGGCGTCAGCGACCAGCTCGGCGATGTCCTTGATCAGCGGCCGTGGTTCGACCACCCCTTCAAGCATGGCGGTGCACTGCGGGCAACCGACGGCCACCAGCTCGGCCTGGGTTTCGCGAATGTCGTCCATGCGCATGTCCGGGATGCGCTGCTTGCCGGGGATGTCGGTGATCGGCGCGCCGCCGCCGCCGCCGCAGCAACGGGAACGAAAGCCAGAGCGCTGCATCTCCTTGACCTCGATGCCCAGCGCCTTGAGCACGTCGCGCGGCGCCTGGTATTCGCCGTTGTAGCGGCCCAGGTAGCACGGGTCGTGATAGGTGACGCTGGCGCCTTTGTGCTGGCCGAGGTTGAGCTGACCACGGGTGACCAGCTCGGCCATGAAGGTGCTGTGATGCAGCACTTCGTAGTGGCCACCGAGGGCGCCGTATTCGTTTTTCAGCACGTGGAAGCTGTGCGGGTCGCAGGTGACGATGCGCGTGAAGCGGTACTGGTCGAGGGTCTTGATATTGCGTTTGGCCAACAGCTGAAAAGTGGCTTCATCGCCCAGACGCCGGGCCACGTCACCGCTGTCGCGCTCCTCCAGGCCGAGCACGGCGAAGTCGACCTTGGCGGCCTTGAGCACCTTGACGAAGGCGCGCAGGGTGCGCTGGTTGCGCATGTCGAAGGCACCGTCGCCGACCCAGAACAGCACTTGCGCATCGGGCTTGTCGGCCATCAGGTTGAGATTGAGGTCCGCCGCCCAGTTCATCCGACCGCCGGGGTTGAAACCGCCGGGGTTGTCGGTGGCGATCAGGTTGTCGAGCACTTCGGCGCCCTTGTTCGGCGTGGCGCCCTTCTCGAGGGTGAGGTGGCGGCGCATGTCGACGATGGCATCGACGTGCTCGATCATCATCGGGCATTCCTCGACGCAGGCGCGGCAGGTGGTGCACGACCACAGCGTATCGGCGTCGACCAGGCCGTTGACGATCGGCTGGTGCGGGTTGCCGGCGTGTTCACCAACAGGCTTGCCCGGATAGGGGCTGCCGGCGAAGCGAGCATCGGTGCCGCCCGCAAGGCCGACGACCATGTCCTGAATCAGTTTTTTCGGGTTCAGCGGCTGGCCGGCGGCGAATGCCGGGCAGGCGGCTTCGCACTTGCCGCACTGCACGCAGGCGTCGAAACCGAGCAGTTGGTTCCAGGTGAAATCCTTGGGTTTTTCCACCCCCAGCGGCGCGCTCTTGTCGGCGAAATCCAGCGGTTTGAGGCCGGTGGAGCGGCCGCCGTTGAAGCGCTCGGCGCGGCGGTGCCAGGCCAGGTGCAAAGCCCCGGCGAAGGCGTGCTTCATCGGCCCGCCCCAGGTCATGCCGAAAAACAGTTCCGATACGCCCCAGAGCACGCCGATGCCGAGGATCACGGCGACGATCCAGCCACCGAAGTTCTCCGGCAGGATGCCAGCGACCGGCAAGGTGGCGATGAAGAAGCTCGCCGAAAACATCAGCAGGCTTTTCGGCAGGCGCATCCATGGGCCCTTGGACAGCCGTGCCGGCGGGTTGCGGCGGCGCGCATAGACGAAGCAGGCGCCAACGAACATCAAGGCGGTGGCGAACAGCAGCGCGTAGCCGAGGATGCGGCTGTGCAGGCCGAAGCCGTGCACCAGGATCGCCAGCACGACCGCCAGCACCGCGCCGCCGGCCGTGGCCACGTGAGTGTTGGCGATGTATTTGTCACGGGCCACCACATGGTGCAGATCGACCATGTAGCGCTTGGGCATGGCCAGCAGGCCGCCGAGCAGGTCGACCGGCGCGGCACGGCCCCGGCGCCACAGGCGTACCCGCCGTACGGCGCCGAGAGCGGCAAGGCCCAAGGCGGCGAACAGCAGGATCGGGAGAAGGGTATTCAACATGATGCGGGCTCCCAAAGACTCAGGTGTCCTGGATGGGGTGAACAAAGACGCTTGGCTTGGGATCGTGGTGCGGCCTTATCGGGGGCAAGCCCCCTCGCTACAGGGTCACGTGTAGCGAGGGGGCTTGCCCCCGACGGACGTCACCCCGTCAGAAATCCTTGCACAGCCGCAGCGCGTCATAGATAGCCGCGTGAGTATTGCGCTGGGCCACGCAGTCGCCGATACGGAACAGCAGATAGCCGTCACCCGTGGTGCTCAGCGACGGCTGCGGCTGGATCGCGAACAAGGCATCGATGTCGATCTGGCCCTTGTTGCGCGAACCTTCCTTGAGCCCGTAATAGAGGACTTCGTCAGGCCGCACGCCGTTCTCGACCACCACCTGATCCACCACCCGCTCCTCTTTGGCGCCGGTGTATTCGTTCTCCAGCACCGCCACCAGCTTGTCGCCCTCGCGGTAGACCTTTTCCAGCATCAGGTCGCCGGTCATGATCACTTCTTTGGGGTACATGCTGCGGTAGTAGGTCGGGAACGACGTACCGCCGATGGCCACGCCCGGCTTGATGTCGTCGGTGACGATCTCCACCTGGCTGCCCTTGTCGGCGAGAAAGTCCGCCACCGACATGCCGGTGAACTCGCAGATGGTGTCGTACACCAGCACGTTCTTGCCCGGCGCGACCTTACCGTCGAGCACGTCCCAACTGCTGACCACCAGCCCTTCGGCGGCGCCCCAGTGCTCGTTCTGCTCGAGGAACGGATGCCCGCCCACCGCCAGCACGATCACGTCCGGACGCAGGTCCATGATGGTCGCGATATCCGCGGCGGTGCCCAGGCGCAGGTCGACTTTCAAGCGCGCCAACTCCAGCTGGAACCAGCGGGTGATACCGGCGATCTGGTCACGCTGCGGCGCCTTGGACGCCGTGGTGATCTGCCCGCCGATGAATTCCTTCTTCTCGAACAGGGTCACGTCGTGGCCGCGTTCGGCGGACACGCGAGCGGCTTCCATCCCCGCCGGGCCGGCACCGACGATCACCACCTTGCGCTTGATGCCGGTGGTCTTGTCGATGATATGCGGCACGCCCATGTATTCACGGGAAGTGGCGGCGTTCTGGATGCACAGCACGTCGAGCCCCTGGTACTGGCGGTCGATGCAGTAGTTGGCGCCCACGCATTGCTTGATCTGGTCGATCTGGCCCATCTTGATCTTGGCGATCAGGTGCGGGTCGGCGATGTGCGCGCGGGTCATGCCGACCATGTCGACGTAGCCGCCTTCCAGAATGCGAGTGGCCTGGTTCGGGTCCTTGATGTTCTGCGCGTGCAGCACCGGGACACTGACCACTTCCTTGATGCCGGCCGCCAGATGCAGGAACGGCTCCGGCGGATAGCTCATGTTGGGGATGACGTTGGCCAGGGTGTTGTGGGTGTCGCAACCCGAGCCGACCACGCCGAGGAAGTCGATCATGCCGGTGTCGGCGTAGTACTTGGCGATCTCCTTCATGTCTTCGTGGCTGAGGCCGTCGGGGTGGAATTCGTCGCCGCAGATCCGCAGGCCCACGCAGAAGTCGTCGCCGACTTCCTTGCGCACGGCCTTGATCACCTCCATGCCGAAGCGCATGCGGTTCTCGAAGCTGCCGCCCCATTCGTCGGTACGCTTGTTGACCCGCGGGCTCCAGAACTGGTCGATCATGTGCTGGTGCACGGCCGACAGCTCGACGCCGTCCAGGCCACCGGCCTTGGCCCGCGCCGCAGCGCTGGCGTAGTTGCCGATCACGCGCCAGATTTCTTCGGGCTCGATGGTCTTGCACGTGGCGCGATGCACTGGCTCGCGGATGCCCGAGGGCGACATCAGGGTCGGCCAGTGGTCGCCGTCCCACCGCGAGCGACGGCCCATGTGGGTAATCTGGATCATGATCTTGGCGCCGTGCTTGTGCATGGCGTCGGCAAGATTCTGGAAGTGCGGGATGATCTTGTCGGTGGCCAGGTTGACCGATTTCCACCAGCCCTGCGGGCTGTCGATGGCCACGCTGGACGAACCGCCGCAAATCGCCAGCCCGATACCGCCCTTGGCTTTCTCCTCGTAATACTTGACGTAACGATCGGTGGTCATGCCGCCATCGGTGGCGTAGACCTCGGCGTGCGCAGTACTGAGCACGCGGTTGCGGATCGTCAGCTTGCCGATCTGGATCGGCTGGAACATCGCTTCGAAAGCCATGGCACGGTCCTCGGCTTACAACGGTTTGACGGTGAACAGGCCATCGTCGTGGCCTTCTTCGGAACCGCCATACACTTGCTCGGCGACGGTACGCACGCTGCTGCCCTTGGCGGCGAGGATCTGGTCCATGGCGCCCGCGAACCAGCCGGTGAACATGTAGTCGACCTTGCGCCCGACCTTGCCGTACACGTAGACGAAGCAGGAGTGCTCGAGCTTGACGCTGGCGGTGCCTTTGTCGAGGTCGATGTCCTGGATCTTGAACAGGCCCCAGCCGCGTTGCGACAGACGCTTCATGTAGTGCTCGAACACCGCGACGCCTTCGATGCCGTGGCATTCGGCTTCTTTTTCGCACCAGTGCCAGGCGGACTTGTAGCCGGCCTTGTAGAGGATTTCGGCGTAGGCGTCGGCGCCCAGCACTTCTTCGATGCCCATGTGATTGTTGACGAAAAAGTGCCGCGGCACGTAGAGCATCGGCAGGGCGTCGGAGGTCCAGACGCCGGTTTCGCTGTCGACTTCGATGGGCAGTTGCGGGGCGATTTTGGCCATGGGTTCTAAACTCCGGAAATTCACAATTCGTTGAAGCAAAGGCGAACCGCTTTGCTTTTAAATAAACAGCAGCATGAGTGCCTCTGGAGCCGTGGCGAGCACGTCGAGAGCAAGGAAGGAGCGCAGCGAAATGCGCGTCGTACCCCGATACGGCAAGCGTTGAGCGAGGACCTGACGCAGCTATCGGCGGGCGCAGCAGGCTCCAGAGATACTCATTCGCCCCAGACGTCTTTCAGGACGTTGACCCAGTTTTCGCCCATGATCTTGCGCACGGTGCGCTCGCTGTGACCGCGCTTGATCAGCGTTTCGGTCAGGTTGGGGAACTCGCCCACGGTGCGGATGCCCAGCGGGTTGATGATCTTGCCGAAGCTGGTCAGGCGGCGGGCGTAGCCCTTGTCGTGGGTCAGGTATTCGAAGAAGTCCTGGCCGTGGCCCTGGGTGAAGTCGGTACCGATACCGATGGCGTCTTCACCGACGATGTTCATGGTGTATTCGATGGCTTCGGCGTAGTCGTCGATGGTCGACTCGATGCCCTTGGCCAGGAACGGCGCGAACATGGTCACGCCGACGAAACCGCCGTGATCGGCGATGAACTTCAGCTCTTCATCGGACTTGTTGCGCGGGTGCTCCTTGAGGCCCGACGGCAGGCAGTGGGAGTAGCACACCGGTTTTTTCGATTCGAGAATGACTTCTTCGCTGGTTTTCGAACCCACGTGGGACAGGTCGCACATCACGCCGACGCGGTTCATTTCGGCGACGATCTCGCGACCGAAGCCCGACAGGCCGCCGTCACGCTCGTAGCAGCCGGTGCCGACCAGGTTCTGGGTGTTGTAGCACATCTGCACGATGCCGACGCCCAGCTGCTTGAAGACCTCGACATAGCCGATCTGGTCTTCATAGGCGTGGGCGTTCTGGAAGCCGAAGAGTATGCCGGTCTTGCCCAGCTCCTTGGCCTTGCGGATGTCGGCGGTGGTGCGCACCGGCATCACCAGGTCGCTGTTCTCGCGCATCAGCTTCTGGCTAGTGCAGATGCTGTTGACGGTCGCCTGGAAACCTTCCCACACCGACACGGTGCAGTTGGCCATGGTCAGGCCGCCTTTGCGCATGTCTTCGAACAGTTCACGGTTCCACTTGGCGATGATCAGGCCATCGATAACGATGCTGTCGGCGTGCAATTCGGCTGGGCTCATCAGGCTGTCCCCTATAGGCGTGGTACGCCGAATCGTCTGCCGGCGCTTTGGAGCCAGCATATGCCTAGGCGCCAGACGGCCCGGATGCAAAAACGACAAGGGAATTGCCGAAAGCGTCAATCCACGACAATCGCCCAAACCTGTAGCGAGGGGGCTTGCCCCGGATCGGCGCTAGCGGGGACACATAGCTGTGTCGGTAATGACCAATCGCAGGCAAGCCTCCTCGCAACAGGGTGCGGGGTGTAAACGGCACCGTGACACGTCGAAAACCCGCCGCCCCCTATTATTTATGCTGCCGCTGGGCCAAAATCCGAGAAATGTTTCATTACAGGTTGAGGGCGTCATCGATGAGATCAATGCTTTGGGTGTTGGCCGTACTGGCCGTCGGCGCACATGCCGCGGACAAGGACGAAGACGGGCCGACGCCCTGCGACAAGGTCGAAACCAGCGCCCAGAGCCTGAAGTGCTCGGTCTACAACAAGGAAACCGCGCAAACCGGCCTGGATGAAGCCTATAACCAGCTGATGGCGCGCATCTCGGCGCAGTTCAGCGACCAGAAAGACGTGCTCAAGACCTACCAGGAAAAGGTCAAGGCCGCCAACGACCTGTGGATAAAACTGCGCGACGCCGATTGCGCCGTGGAAATTCTCGAGTCCAGCAGCGACGACAGCGACGCCGACACCACCAAGAACAACTGCCTGGCTCAACGCAGCGACGAGCGGTCGGAATACCTGCAGACCTTGGCAACCCAAGGCGGCGAGTCGGACGCGCCTGACGAATGAAGACCTGCGGTGTGGAAATCAAGGCCAGTGAGGCGATCTTCGCCCTGGCCGCGGTAGAGGGCGGCGCGGTGACTCACGTGCCGTTGACGCTCAAGAAGCTGGCGCTGGAGGATGACGACCTGGCGGCGAACGTGCGGGCATTTTCGGCACAAGCTGCAGCCTTCGTCGCCGAAAATGGCATTCAGCGGTTGGCGATCAAGAAGCGCGGCAAAAAAGGCGAGTTTGCCGGTGGGCCGACGACGTTCAAGATCGAGGGCATTCTGCAGCTGCTCGACGGCTGCGAAACCGTCCTCGTCTCCCCGCAAACCATCAGCGCCCAGGCGAAAAAGCTCGGCGGCGAGTTGCCTGCCAGTCTCAACAAGTATCAGCACGAAGCCTTCAAGGCCGCCAGCGCCGTTTTGCTCAAACGCTGATCACCCTGTGGCGAGGGGGGCTTGCCCCCGATAAATCGTGTCAGCGATACCTGGTTGACTGACACACCGCAGTCGGGGGCAAGCCCCCTCACTACAGGGTTGGCCTAGGCCCGCCGATCCTCGCGCGGTAGCTGCGGGTGAAATACGACGCCGACTCGAACCCGCAGGCAATGCTCACCTCCAGCACGCTCATGTCCGTCTGGCGCAGTAACTGGCCGGAGCTTCTTGCGCGCGTGTCATTGAGGAACATCTTGAATAACCGCCAGCGACCGACTCGTGCGACTGACCAGGTCGGCCATTTCTAAAGTGCTCAGGGGCGGGTCCCGACGGCCGTTTTGCCCACGGGTACATAGCTGTGAGAGCGGGTTGCCCGCGAAAGCGCTCCATGCGGCGGTTTACCTATTAGATCTGCTAGGTGCATTGACTACTTACCCAGTCTAGGATGAGTTACGTGGAGGCCTATATGCACCGACAAAACACTAAGCTCATGATGACCGACCGGGCGGGCTCGATTATAAGCAGCTCGACAAACTCAAAAATAATCAGCTATGGCCCCTTTGGTGTCGACTGCGCCTGTCTTTTGCGCGTCACAAAAACAGGCTTCTGCGGCACACTGCGCGAAAACGAAACAGGAACCTATATCTTTGGTAATGGCTATAGGACATACAACCCATCGCTGATGAGGTTCGACAATCCGGACCTAGCGAGCCCATTTGGCAAGGGCGGAATCAATGCGTATGTTTATACGCTTGGCGATCCGATCAATCACATCGATCTTTCCGGACAGTCGGCACAAAGTCTCTCGAGCAAAATGATGGCCACGCTCCACGGGCGTCGACGTGTAGCCCCGCCCGTTGCCAATATTCGACGGCGATCAGTAGAGGGACTACCCCTTGACACAGAGGTGGCGACCACATTGAAAAACGACGTAAGCCTTATAAAAACAATCGAAAAAAAGGCTCGTGATTATGTAGAGCTGCACTTGCCTCACGCCTTCGACGAGTTTTCACTGCAAAACATGGCATCAGCACAAATTCAAAAATCAAATCTCGTATTACCCAAAGGAATCAATATTAAGCTAAAGGCACCAAAGCCATCAGTTGATTCGTATTTTTTGGCACTGCTTAACGAGTCCGAAGCGCCTCGACGCATAACGAAAAACCAAGCAATTACCGCGCTGAACACCATAAGCGAATTGTCTCTGGAGAGCATTTCAAAAACAAAACTCAACTACTTGAAAATGGTTGCACAAGACAATATGCGGATAAGGATTGAGTAGGAAGGCGTCACCTACCCCAACGTTTGGTTTATTCTTCGGTCTTCAACCAGTCCCTTGCCGGACCGCCGATCCTCGCGCGGGCTTTTGCCGAACTTCACCCGGTAGCTGCGGGTGAAATAGGACGCCGACTCGAACCCGCAGGCAATGCTCACCTCCAGCACGCTCATGTCCGTCTGGCGCAGCAACTGCCGGCCCTTCTCCAATCGCAAGCGCAGGTAGAAGTTGCTCGGCGTGTCGTTGAGGTGCAGCTTGAACAGCCGTTCCAGCTGGCGGCGGGTGATCCTGGCCAGCTCGGCCAGTTCCAGGGTGCTGAGGGGCGGCTCCATGTGCTGCTCCATTTCCCCGATCACCTGCACCAGCTTCTTGTTGTTGATGCCATAGCGCGTGGCGATCTGCATGCGCTGGTGGTCCTTGCGCGGGCGGATGCGGCTGAGCACGAACTGCTCCGAAACCTGAATGGCCAGTTCGCTGCCGTGGGCCTGGGCGATCAGGTCTAGCATCAGGTCGATGCTCGCCGTGCCGCCAGCGCAGGTGATACGCCGGCCATCGACTTCGAAGAGTTCCTGACTGGCCTCGAGCGCGGGGTAGGATTCGCGAAAGGCGTCCAGTGCCTCCCAGTGCAAGGCCACGCGATGGCCGCTCAACAGGCCGGCCTCGGCCAGCACGACGCTGCCGGTGTCGATGCCGCCCAGCGTCACCCCTTCGCTATCCTGGCGGCGCAACCAGTGCTGCATTGGCGCCGAAAAATCCCGCAGAGGATCGAACCCCGCCACCACCATCAAGGTTGCGCCCTTGCTCAGGGCGATCAAGCCGTCATCGGCGTTCACCGACATGCCGTTGCTGGCGCTCACCGGGCCGCCGTCCAGGCTCAATACCTGCCAGCGATACAGCTCGCCCTTGAAGCGGTTGGCCACGCGCAGCGGCTCGATGGCGGAAATAAAGCCCATCGCGGAAAAGCCGGGTAACAGCAGGAAGTGGAAGCATTGAGGCATGGAAAATTCTCATCACAGGCAAACCCTGCACCAGCTGTAGCGAGGGGGCTTGCCCCCGATAAGCAAGCCAGCGCCCTCTTCATGGCTGACACACCGCAATCGGGGGCAAGCCCCCTCGCTACATGCTGTAGGCGACAGGGTTAATACCCCGCAGGTCGCCAGCGTGCAAGTCCCCGTCGCCGCAGTGCGATTTTCCCCTCGGGCAGCTGCGTAACTTAGGCAGGGCCACGGCGCGCAGATGCCGGGCGCCATAACAACGAGAAACTGCCGCCAGCCCGAGGAGCCGTCATGAACAAATCGATGAGTCGCTGTTTGCTGAGCCTGACCGCCAGCGTGCTGTTCACCGCCGGCGCCAACGCCGCCGAAGCCCCCAGCTGCAAGAACGTGCGCCTGGGCGTGGTCAACTGGACCGACGTCATCGCCACCAGCGCCATGACCCAGGTGCTGCTCGATGGCCTCGGGTACCAAACCAAGCAGACCAGCGCCTCGCAGCAGATCATTTTCTCCGGCATCCGCGATCAGCGCCTGGACCTGTTCCTCGGCTACTGGAACCCGCTGATGACCCAGACCATCACGCCCTTCGTCGACGCCAAACAGGTGCGCGTGCTGGACAAACCCAGCCTGGAAGACGCCCGTGCCACCCTGGCGGTGCCGACCTATCTGGCCGACAAGGGCCTGAAAAGCTTCGCCGACATCGCCAAATTCAAGCCCGAACTGGGCGGCAAGATCTACGGCATCGAGCCAGGCTCGGGAGCCAACACCCAGATCAAGGCGATGATCGCCAAGAACCAGTTCGGCCTGGGCGGCTTCCAGCTGGTGGAGTCCAGCGAGGCCGGCATGCTCGCAGCGGTGACCCGCGCGGTGAACCGCAACGAGGCCGTAGTGTTCTTCGGCTGGGCGCCGCACCCCATGAACGTCAACGTCAAGATGACCTATCTCACCGGCAGCGACGGTGCCCTGGGCCCGGATGAAGGCAAGGCCACGGTGTGGACCGTCACCGCGCCGGACTACGCCACCCGCTGCCCCAACGTCGAGCGGCTGGTCAGCAACCTGACCTTCAGCGCCGAGGACGAGAGCCGGATGATGCAACCGCTGCTCGATCACAAGGACCCACTGGAGTCGGCCAAGGCCTGGCTCAAGGCGCACCCGGCGGATCAGCAGCGCTGGCTTGAAGGGGTGACCACCTTCGATGGCAAGCCGGCCAGCGGGAATCTCAAGCTGTCTGGTAATCCTTGATCATCTTGCGCTGCCCGGGCCGACATCAAGCACCCATCGTCGCAGCGAACACCCTGTAGCGAGGGGGCTTGCCCCCGACCGCTGAGTGTCAGTCAAAGAGGTATCGCTGACACGATCTATCGGGGGCAAGCCCCCTCGCTACAGGTCAATACACAGCCTTCAGGACTCGACCATGAACCACGACGTCATCATTACCTGCGCCCTCACCGGCGCTGGCGACACCACCGGCAAGAGCCACCTCGTGCCCATCACCCCCAAGCAGATCGCCGCGGCAGCCGTCGAAGCCGCCAAGGCCGGGGCCACCGTGGTCCATTGCCATGTGCGCGATCCGCAGACCGGGCAGTTCAGCCGCGACGTCGCGCTGTACCGCGAGGTGATGGAGCGCATCCGCGAGGCGGACATCGACATCATCGTCAACCTCACCGCCGGCATGGGCGGCGACCTGGAGATCGGCCCGGGCGAATCGTCCACCGACTTCGGCCCCGGCACCGACCTGGTCGGCCCGCTGACGCGCCTGGCCCATGTCGAAGAGCTGCTGCCGGAAATCTGCACCTTGGATTGCGGCACCCTCAACTTCGGCGACGGCAACACCATCTACGTCTCCACGCCGCAACAGTTGCGCGCTGGCGCCAAGCGCATCACCGAACTGGGCGTGAAGGCCGAGCTGGAGATTTTCGACACCGGCCACCTGTGGTTCTCCAAACAGATGATCAAGGAAGGCCTGCTGGTCGATCCGTTGTTCCAGCTGTGCCTGGGCATCCCCTGGGGCGCGCCGGCAGACACCACCACCATGAAGGCCATGGTCGACAACCTGCCGACCGATGCGGTGTGGTCCGGCTTCGGCATCGGCCGCATGCAGATGCCCATGGCGGCGCAGGCGGTGCTGCTGGGCGGCAATGTGCGGGTCGGGTTGGAAGACAACCTGTGGCTCGAAAAAGGCGTGCTGGCCACCAACGGTCAACTGGTCGAGCGCGTGGGCGAAATCCTCACGCGTCTCGGCGCGCGCATCCTCACGCCGGCCGAGGGGCGAGCAAAAATGAATCTCACCCGGCGTTGATGCCCGCCGCACGCCAATCACTGTAGCGAGGGGGCTTGCCCCCGAAAGATACATCAGCGCCATCGCTGTGGCTGAGACACCGAATCGGGGGCAAGCCCCCTCGCTACAGCGGTAGAGACGCCAAATACACTGCTTCGCACAAGGACCGCACATGACTTACATCACCGACATCAAGACCTTCGCCGCCCTGGGCAGCGGCGTCATCGGCAGTGGCTGGGTCGCCCGTGCCCTCGCCCACGGCCTCGACGTAGTCGCCTGGGACCCAGCGCCCGGCGCCGAAGCCGCCCTGCGCCAACGGGTCGCCAACGCCTGGCCGGCACTGGTCAAGCAAGGCATCAGCGCCAATGCATCCCCGCAGCGCCTGCGCTTCGTGGCGACCATCGAAGAATGCGTGCGCGACGCCGACTTCATCCAGGAAAGCGCCCCCGAGCGCCTCGATCTCAAGCTGCAACTGCACAGCCAGATCAGCGCCGCGGCCAAACCCAATGCCCTGATCGGCTCCAGCACTTCGGGCCTGCTGCCCAGCGAGTTCTACGAAGGCGCCACCCACCCCGAGCGCTGCGTGGTCGGCCATCCGTTCAACCCGGTGTACCTGCTGCCGCTGGTGGAAGTGGTCGGCGGCAAGCAGACCGCCCCCGAGGCCGTGCAGGCAGCGATCAAGGTCTACGAATCGCTGGGCATGCGCCCGCTGCACGTGCGCAAGGAAGTCCCTGGGTTCATCGCCGATCGCCTCCTTGAAGCGCTGTGGCGCGAGGCCTTGCATCTGGTCAACGACGGCGTCGCCACCACCGGCGAAATCGACGATGCGATCCGCTTCGGCGCCGGCCTGCGCTGGTCGTTCATGGGCACCTTTTTGACCTACACCCTGGCGGGCGGCGACGCTGGCATGCGCCATTTCATGAACCAGTTCGGCCCGGCGCTGCAATTGCCCTGGACCTACCTGCCGGCACCGGAGCTGACCGACAAGCTGATCGATGACGTAGTCGACGGCACCACCGAGCAACTGGGCGAACGCAGCATCAGCGCACTGGAACGCTATCGCGACGATTGCCTGCTGGCGGTGCTCGACGCAGTGCGGGCGACCAAGGCCAAGCATGGCATGGCGTTCGGCGAATGATCGGTTGGCGCGGGGCGATCCCGCAGGACTGGGTGGACTACAACGGGCATCTGCGCGATGCCTTCTATCTGCTGATTTTCAGCTATGCCGTGGATGGGCTGATGGACGAGATCGGCCTGGATGCGCAGAGCCGCGAGCGCACCGGGCTGACGCTGTTCACCCTGGAGGCGCACATCAACTATCTGCATGAAGTGAAGCTGGACGCGGTGATGGAGGCGCGGATCCAGATCATGGCGATGGACCGCAAGCGCTTGCAGCTGTACCTGACGCTGCACCCCGAGGGGGAAGCGCAGGTGATGGCGGCGAGTGAGCAGATGTTGTTGCAGGTGAATCTGGAGGGGCCGAAGTCGGCGGCTTTTACCGAGCAAACGAAAGCGGCGCTGGAGCGAATCATGGGTGCCCAGCAAGACTGGCCTGCGCCCGAGTATGCGGGACGCAAGATCGGCCTCATCTGACAACCCTGTAGCGGGGGGGCTTGCCCCCGAAAAATGGATTCAGCGGTACTCGTATGGCTGACCTACCGCTATCGGGGGCAAGCCCCCTCGCTACAGGTGCAAGGGGGCATACGGTGCAAATCCTCACCCCGGCATGCAGGTCACATCCGACGCATGGCCGATCTGCTTGCCCTTGCTGTCTTCGAGCTTGACCCTGTAATCCTCACCCAGGCTGGTCTCTACCAGGCTGTAATGCCCGCCTGCCTTGAACTGGCCAAAATCCACTCGGGCCGAGCAGTTCTGCTCGTCGTTATCGCCCACACCGTCGACGATCAAGGTCATGTCCAGGCGGTGCTTGCCCGGTGGCACTTCGAAATAACGGCCGTCGTTCAGGCGCTTGCCGTCCAGGTCAGCGGCCATCAGCACCGCATCGGGTTCTTCGTGCAGGCCGACCCAGGCTTCGGTAGGGTCGGGCTTGGGCACCGGTCCGGCACAGCCGGCCAACAGCCCGACCATACCCAGCAGAGGGATCAACACACGCCATTTTGCGCTCATGAGCAGTACCTGTATTCGTCGTCGAGAAAAGGAAGTCAGTGTTGTTTGCCGACAAGCTTGGGCAGCGCCACCGCTCTGAACAAATGAATCCCCATGAACAAGGCACTAACGCAATCTTCATGCGAGTTAAGGAAATGCACTGACCGTTCCATGGAAGACTGCGCCGATTCAACATTGGGGGGCTTCGCATGCTCGGGCTGGTCAAGACCGCACTTTCCAAGCCATATACGTTTCTCGTGATGGCGATTTTCATCTGCATCGTGGGGCCGCTCGCCGCAGTGCGCACGCCCACCGATGTGTTCCCCGACATCGGCATTCCGGTGGTCGCCGTGGTTTGGCAATACGCAGGTTTAGCGCCGGATGCCATGGCTGGACGGGTGATCTACACCTACGAACGCTCGCTCAGCACCACGGTCAACGACATCGAGCACATCGAGTCGCAGTCGCTGCCGGGCATGGGGATCGTCAAGATCTTCTTTCAGCCCGGCGTCGATATCCGCACCGCCAACGCCCAGGTGACGGCGGTGTCGCAAACCGTGCTCAAGCAGATGCCGGCCGGTATCACGCCGCCGCTGATCCTCAACTATAGCGCTTCCACGGTGCCGATCCTGCAGATGGCGTTCTCCAGCCCGACGCTGTCGGAAGCGCGGATCCGCGACCTGGTGCAGAACAGCATCCGCCTGCCACTGACCTCGGTGCCGGGCCTGGCCATGCCGACGCCGATGGGCGGCAAGCAGCGCCAGATCACCCTCGACCTCGACCCGCAGGCGCTGGCCGCCAAGGGCCTGTCGGCACAAGACGTGGCCAACGCCCTGGCCGCGCAGAACCAGATCATCCCGGTGGGCACGGCCAAGCTGGGCGGTGACGAATACACCATCCTGCTGAACAACAGCCCGACCGCCATCGACGCCCTCAACGACCTGCCGATCAAGACCGTCGACGGCGCCGAGATCACCCTCGGCATGGTCGCCCACGTGCGGGACGGCTCGCCGCCGCAAACCAACATCGTGCGCGTCGACGGTCGCCGCGCGGTGCTGATGCCAGCCCTCAAGAACGGCAACATCTCGACCCTGTCGATCGTCGACAGCATCCGCGGCATGCTCCCGCGCATCAACGAAACCCTGCCGCCGGAGTTGAAGACTTCGCTGCTGGGCGATGCCTCGGTGTTCGTCAAGGAGTCGGTCGGCAGCGTGGCCCGTGAAGGCATCATCGCCGCCTTGCTGACCAGCGTGATGATCCTGCTGTTCCTCGGCAGCTGGCGCTCGACGTTGATCATCGCCGCTTCGATTCCGCTGGCGGTGATGTCGGCCATCGCCCTGCTGTCGGTGTCCGGCCAGACCCTCAACGTCATGACCCTCGGGGGGCTGGCGCTGGCCGTCGGGATCCTGGTGGATGACGCCACGGTGACCATCGAGAACATCAACTGGCACCTGGAACAAGGCAAGGCGGTCAAGCAGGCGATTCTCGACGGCGCCAAGCAGATCGTCGGGCCGGCGTTCGTGTCCCTGCTGTGTATCTGCATCGTGTTCGTGCCGATGTTCATGCTCCAGGGTATCGCCGGTTATCTGTTCCGGCCGATGGCGCTGGCGGTGATCTTCGCCATGGGCAGCTCGTTCGTGCTGTCGCGCACGCTGGTGCCGACCCTGGCGATGTACCTGCTCAAGCCCCACAAGGTCGAGGGCGGTGAAGGGCATCATCCGGAAAATGCCTATATCAATCATCATGAAGGGGATCAGCATGGGGATTATGGTCAGCCGGACGGGCCCCTTCGCGGGCAAGCCCTGCTCCCACAGGCGCACGAATCCCAGGCGCAGGACGCTGTGGGAGCAAAGCTTGCTCGCGACAGCGATCCGACTGCCACCGCAGCCCCTCGTCACAACGCGCTGGTCGGTGGCCTGATCCGCTTCCAGGCCGGTTTCGAGCGCGGCTTCTCGGCGCTGCGTGATGCCTACCACGGCCTGCTCCTGCTGGCGCTGGGCAGCCGCAAGCGCTTTCTGATCGGCTTCCTGGCTTGCGTACTGGCCAGCTTCCTGATGCTGCCGAGCCTGGGCGAAGACTTCTTCCCCAACACCGATGCCGGCGCCATGGCCATGCACGTGCGGCTGCCGCTGGGCACCCGCATCGAGGAAAGCGCCGCGGCCTTCGATCGCATCGAGTCGAAAATCCGCGAGGTCGTGCCGCCTGATCAGTTGGACACCATCATCGACAACATCGGCATCCCGCTCAGCGGTATCGACATGGCCTACAGCGCCAGCGGCACCGTCGGCCCACAGGACGGCGACATCCAGGTGGCACTCAAGCCAGGCCACGCGCCCACCGCCGACTACGTCAAACGCCTGCGCGAAGTGCTGCCCCAGAGTTTCCCCGGTACCGGCTTCGCCTTCATGCCAGCGGATATCAGCAGCCAGATCCTCAACTTCGGCGCCCCGGCGCCGCTGGACGTGAAAATCTCCGGCCCCAACGATGCCGCCAACCGCGCCTATGCTGCCGAGTTGCAGCGCCGGCTGGAGCATGTTTCCGGGATCGCCGACTTGCGGCTGCAGCAATCGCTGGGCTACCCGTCACTGCAGGTCAACGTCGACCGTCAGCGCGCCAACCAGTTGGGCATTACCGAGCGTGACGTGACCAACAGCCTCGGCGCCTCCCTGGCCGGCACCTCGCAGACCGCCCCGACCTACTGGCTGAACCCGGCCAACGGCGTGTCGTACTCGGTGGTCGGCGCGACGCCGCAGTACCGCATGGACACCCTGCCGGAGCTGGAGTCGTTGCCGATCACCGGCAGCAATGGCCAGAGCGCAGTGCTCGGCGGCATCGCCACCTTGAAGCGGGTCAACACCGCCGACGTGATCACCCACTACAACGTGACGCCAACACTGGACCTCTACGCCAACGTGCAAGGCCGTGATCTGGGCGGCGTGGCCAAGGACATTCAAAAGGTCATCGACGACACCGCGAGCCTGCGGCCCAAAGGCGCGACCATCAGCCTGCATGGCCAGATCGACGCTCTGCACGAAGCCTTCAGTGGCCTGAGCGTCGGCCTGCTGGGCGCGGTGGTGCTGATCTACCTGCTGATCGTGATCAACTTCCAGTCCTGGGTCGACCCGTTCGTGATCATCACCGCCCTGCCGGCGGCGCTGGCCGGAATCGTGTGGATGCTGTTCCTCAGCGGCACCTCGCTGTCGGTGCCGGCGCTGACCGGGGCCATCCTGTGCATGGGGGTGGCCACGGCGAACTCGATCCTGGTGGTGAGTTTCTGCCGCGAGCGCCTGGCCGAACATGGCGATGCCCTCAAGGCCGCCATGGAGGCGGGCTACACGCGGTTCCGCCCGGTGTGCATGACCGCCCTGGCGATGATCATCGGCATGTTGCCCCTGGCCCTTTCCCAGGAGCAGAACGCACCGCTGGGGCGCGCCGTGATCGGCGGTCTGATCCTCGCCACTACCGCTACTTTGTTGTTCGTGCCCGTGGTGTTCAGCCTGGCGCACCGTCGCTCAACCCCTCGCGCTGTCGTTGGAGAAACCGCTCATGTCATCTAACCCTACCCCTTCGCGCAAACGCTTGATGGTGGCCGGTCTCAGCGGCCTGACGCTGGCGGCCGTGCTGGTCGGCGTGGGCCTCTCGGCACGCAGCCGCGAGGCCCACGCCGTGCAGGTCTGGACCGAGAGCCAGGCGATCCCGGTGGTCAGCACCTTCGCCCCCAGCGTCAATGCCCAAGGCGACACCCTGAACCTGCCCGCGCACTTGCAGGCCTGGAACATGGCGCCGATCAACGCCCGCGTGAGCGGCTACCTGAAGGACTGGAAAGCCGACATCGGCACCCAAGTGCAGGCCGGCCAGGTGCTCGCCGATATCGACAGCCCCGAGCTCGACCAGCAGATGGCCCAGGCTTATGCGCACCTGCTGCAACAGAAGGCCAGCGCGCAACTGGCCGCCAGCACCGCGCAGCGTTGGCAGCATCTGCTCGATACCCATTCGGTGTCGCAACAAGAGGTGGACGAGAAGGTCTCCAGTGCCGCCGTGGCCAAGGCCGACGTGCAGGCCGCCGAGGCCGACTACGCGCGGCTCAAGGACCTCGAGGCGTACAAGACCATCCGGGCGCCGTTCGCCGGCACCATCACCGCGCGCAATACCGACATCGGCCAGTTGATCAAGGCCGACGACGGCGGTGCCACGTCGCTGTTCAGCATTGCCGACACCCGCCGCCTGCGCCTCTACATCCCGGTGCCGCAGAACTACGCCAGCGCCGTGCATCCCGGCTTGCAGGTGCAGCTGACGGTGCCCGAGCACCCCGGCAAGACCTACAGCGCCACCCTGCTGGGTGACTCCACTTCGGTGGACCCGCGCTCGGGCACACTGCTGGCGCAGTTCGTCGCCGACAACTCGGACGGCGCGCTGATGCCCGGCGACTATGCCGACACTACGCTCAAGCTAGCGGCCGACGTGCATGCGGTGAGCATCCCCTCCAGCGCGCTGATCTTCCGCGCCCAGGGCACTCAGGTCGCGGTGCTGGACGCCAACAATCATGTGCATATGCGCGACATCCATATCGGCCTCGACCTCGGCGCGCGGTTGGTGATCGACCAGGGCCTGGCCGCCCAGGACCGGGTGGTCGACAACCCGCCCGATGCCCTGCGCGAGAACGATCCGGTGAAACTGGCCGAAACAGGAGCCGCCCATGCGCCCAAGGCTTGATCGAGCATCCTGCGCCCCCTTCGCCGCCCTGCTGTTGACCCTGGCCCTGCAGGGCTGCTCGCTGGCGCCGAGGTACAAGGCGCCAACCGTGGCGCTGCCCGAGCATTACGGCGAACAGGTCGGGCCCTGGCATTCGGTCGCGGCCAACGATCAACTGCCGACTCAGTGGTGGCAGCTGTACCACGACGAGCGCTTGAACAGCCTGCAAGAGCAACTGCTCAAGGCCAACCCGGACCTGGCCGCAGCCGTGGCGCACTTCGATGCCGCCAGCGCCTATGCCAGCGGTTTGCATGGCGGGCTGTGGCCGCAGATCGGCGCGTCGGCCTCCCCCGTGCGCCAGCGCCAATCGGACAGCCGACCGTTGCGCGGTGATACCCAGCCATCGGTGTACAACAGCGACACGGCCACGCTGAGCCTGAATTTCGACCTCGACCTCTGGGGCCGCCTCCGCAACCAGGTGGCCGCGGGTGACGCCCAGGCGCAAGCCAGCGGCGACGACCTGGCTGCGGCGCAATTGAGCCTGCAACAGCAGCTGGCCACACTCTATGTGCAGGTCCGCGGCCTGGACGCGCAAGCCGGCACGCTGGCCAACTCGCTCAACGATTACACCCAGGCGCTGCAACTGACCAAGGATCGCTACGAAGGCAAGATTTCCTCGGAGCTGGACCTGACCCGCGCCCAGAGCCAACTGGCCGAAGCGCGATCGCAGCTGGACGATGTGCGTGCCCAGCGCAATCTGGCCGAGCATGCGATTGCCGAGCTGGTCGGAAAGTTGCCGAGCGAGTTCTCCCTGGCGGCCGACCAGCCGTTGATGGCCATACCCGAGTTGCCGGCGCAATTGCCGAGCCGCCTGCTGCAACGCCGCCCTGATGTGGCGGCGGCCGAGCGCCGGGTGTTCGCCGCCAACGCCAATATCGGCGTGACGCGGGCGGCCTGGTATCCGGACTTCAGCCTGAGCGGATTGATCGGCGGGCAAACCCAGGGCGTCGGCAACCTGCTCAGCGCCGCCAACCGTTACTGGGCGATCGGGCCGGTGCTGAATCTGCCGCTGTTCGATGGCGGCCGCCGCAGTGCCGCGGATCGTCAAGCCAGGGCCGAGTTCGACGAAGCCGCCGCGCAGTATCACAGCAAGGTCCTGCATGCCGTGCGCGAGGTCGAGGACAACCTCGGGCAACTGCGTGATCTGCAGCGCGAGGCGGTAGATGAGAAGGCCGCGGTGGATGCGGCCAACGCTGCGGAACAGATCGCCATGAGCAGCTATCAGGCGGGGGCGGCGAGTTATCTGGAGGTGGTGACCGCACAGACGGCGGCGCTGGTGGCGCAGCGGCAGTTACAGAGTCTGAATACGCGGCAGGTCGAGGCCAGTGTGGGGCTCGTGGTTGCTTTGGGTGGGGGGTGGCAGGTGCCCAAGGGCTAGCCGGACCCTGGTATTGCTGTTGCGAGCGCCGATGATGCCCGGTATCGTGCCGATGTCGCTGCACATCAGCGAACGGGTTTGGCGACCCGAGACACAATAGGCGCACAGGCGCCCCCATTTCCGATTGCAGGCGCTTTGTTTTTGCCTGCAGCACTGCGTTATGGCGGCTGTGCGCGGGAGATCCTCGGATCTGCCGGGTTCCTATTGTCCCGGTTCGCCAACCTGCGTACAGCTGCCACCCCTTTCGTTTGGCGACGATGCGTGGCGGTTCCTCAACAATGGGAGCTACACATGATCCGTACCAATCCGCTTGAAATCCGTATTCCCCTCAGTTGCCGTTTGGCGCCTGGTGTCCTGTACCAGAGTGATCCAGCCGATGCTGCAGTGCGGGAGGCTCACCAATGAATACGCCAGTCACTGTGCAAAAAATAGCCTGTGAGTCCCTCGATACGATGCGGGCCAGCCACGAATGTCTGCAATGGCTGTCTGCTCTGGGACGGGCTATTCAGGATGATCTATCTACCGGAAGAGGACATATTGCGAAGGACTTGGCGGCAGTCGTGCAGTATCTGGCCGAGGAGCAATGCAGCGTCTTGAATGCTGAGATCGGACAGGGGGCGGCTAATCTGAACGCCTTGGCGTAGCGGGCGTTCGCATGAGTCCGCTTGCAACAGAAAAAACCCCGGCAAGCCGTGCGCAAGACCGGGGTTTTCATTGTCGGCCAACCATTTGCCTCGAAGGTGACCAAACCCCGGGCGCCATCCTGGCTGGATGCAGTGTGCCGATTCAGCCAATGCCCCTCACGTCCAAAAACGACACGCGGTTAGCTATCCCTGCCAAGCCGTCACTCGACCCTTGCTCCGGTGCGCGCCTGCAACCAGAATCCGATCAATCCTCTCTCCTGCCATAAAGGACAAGCGCCATGATGCACGCGGATTTGATTGACCAGGAAGACCTGCTCAGCCACCTCAGGGCGCTGGGTTTCGAGACGCCGGCCGGGGCCACTGCCGAGCAGGCGTGTCAGTGTGCGGTGCGGGGGCTGGATGAGGCGCGGTTCAAGGCATTGCGCAAGATGGTGGAGGAGCTCCTGACCGGCAGCGCGACGATCTTGCCGGCGGTCCGCGAGGCGATCGACAAGCAGTTGCTGCCGGCGTTGGCGGCGTTCAAGAAGACGACGGCGTGATGGGATAGAAACGTAAACCGCAGATCGATTCGACGGAGGCTCGTACCTATCAGATCTGTCAGCTACACAAGGTGAGAGGGGAGCTTCAGACTCCAGGCTCTCCAGGAGTGCCGCCCGTGCCCTATCCCACGATATTGCTTGTTTCAGATCAGAAACAGACGGCACTTGCCGTCCTGGGCGCCCAACGACAACCCATAAGCCATGAGGCTTTCGGTTTCGTTGCCAGTCAGCAGCATGCCAGCGGTTTCAATGGCAAGTATCGAGACCCCTTCACGGGCCATTATCTATTGGGGCACGGTTATCGCGCCTATAACCCCGTCCTTAAAAGATTCAATAGTTCCGATAGCCTCAGTCCGTTTGGCAGGGGCGGTCTCAATAGCTATGTTTATTGCAGCGGTGATGCAGTGAACCTCAGTGACCCCTCAGGACGGGCTGGTTCGGCTTCAAGTTTGAAAGCCGTACTCGCTGCCGGGAAAAACCTTCCTCTATTTGAAATCGTCCCAAAACACGGCCCTATTTTCCATTTGACAGGCCGCGAAAGCAGCGATGAAATCAGAAGAGAATTAACAAAGAGTGCGAACTATCGAATGGAGATAGTGCTGGAACAATCAGATCCCAGCTATCGAGCCATGGCGTTAGCGGCGATGAGCGACTTTACGGTCCCAGTTGATTGGTTCCGAATGAGGCGACGGCACGAAGAATCGCTGAAAGTCTTGCATTACGTACAGGCGCAACCGTCTGAAAAGCTATATTTACAGTCATTTATCGATATAGCTGACGGAGCAGACCCCACGATCCGTGCAAAGGCTGGCCTGAAACTGATTGCACGTACATTGGGAGTGGACAAATCGCTTGTAGATGATGTCGTTCTTCGTAGGGTTCAAAGACTGATGCAAACACATACGAAGAAAATTCAACTGGACGGAGGGGTAACTAAAACCACGCGAGTGACAAACGCTGCAAAGCTTAATGAAAAGCTCAGACTCACATAACTTAAAAGTTATTGCCAACACAGCACTACTGGAGTGCAATTCTTGCCTGTTTCCCTATTTGTATCTTCAAGGACACTGTGCGGGACGATAGAGGTGATCCTGACCGGCAGCGCGACGATCTTGCCGGCGGTCCGCGAGGCGATCGACAAGCAGTTGCTGCCGGCGTTGGCGCAGTTCAAGAAAGCCACTGCCTGACAATACGTCATCCTGTAGCGAGGGGGCTTGCCCCCGATTGCAATACGTCAGCCACACATGGGTTGCTGGCACTATTTTTCGGGGGCAAGCCCCCTCGCTACAGGTTGGATGGCGGGTCAGAGGCGTACGCTGGCAAAGGTCGATTCGTTACGCGCCTGGCTGAGCGCAGACAGCGGGCCGGACAACGGCGACAGCACCATCGCTTGCGGAATCGGGATCATCGCCACTTGCTGGGAGTTGTTCGACCCCACGCGCTCGTCACGCGGCGGAATGCCGAAGTACTCGCGGTAGCACTTGGAGAAGTGCGGCGTGGAGACGAAGCCGCACACCGAGGCCACTTCGATGATCGACATTGGCGTCTGCTTGAGCAGTTGCCGTGCGCGAATCAAGCGCAGCTTGAGGTAGTAACGCGACGGCGAGCAGTGCAGGTATTTCTGGAACAACCGCTCCAACTGCCGCCGGGACACGGCGACATAGACCGCCAGTTCGTCGAGGTCGATGGGCTCTTCGAGGTTGGCCTCCATCAGCGCGACGATTTCCTGCAGTTTGGGCTGGTTGGTACCGAGCATGTGCTTGAGCGGTACGCGCTGGTGATCCTGCTCGTTGCGGATGCGCTCGTAGACGAACATCTCGGAGATGGCCGCCGACAGCTCCCGACCGTGGTCGCGGCTGATCAGGTGCAGCATCATGTCCAGCGGCGCGGTGCCGCCGGAGCTGGTGAAGCGGTTGCGGTCTAGGGTGAACAGGCGGGTGCTCATGGCCACGCGCGGGAAGGCTTCCTGCATCGAGGCCAGGCATTCCCAGTGCACGCTGCAATCGAAGCCGTCGAGCAGGCCCGCGCAGGCCAGTGCCCAGCTGCCGGTGCACACCGCACCGAGGCGGCGCGACTGGCGGGCCTGGCTCTGCAGCCACGACACGTGTTCGCGGGTGACGGTGCGCTGGATGCCGACGCCGCCGCAGACGATCACGGTGTCCAGGGCCGGGGCCTTGTGCATGGCCGCATCGGGGGTGATCTGCAGGCCATCGCTGGCCCATACCTGGTTACCGTCGACGCTCAGGGTAGTCCAACGATACAGCTCGCGACCCGACAGCTGGTTGGCCATGCGCAGCGGTTCGACTGCGGAGGCCAGGGAAATCAGCGTGAAATTATCCAGCAGCAGGAAGCCGATGGATTGAGGCGTGCGGGTCTGGGGTTGGACCCCTGAAGTAAAAGACGTCATCGCGGTATCTCCTCACGTAGCTATAGGGTGGCCCCAGGCGCGGGCTCTTGTTCTTTGCCATCGTCGACGGCTGATGGGCGTGACGAACACAACGCAAATGCCATGCCGGAAATTGAATGGCTATTCAACAAAACCTGAAAACGACGTCGCAATGCGTCTAGGTCGGTCTTGGGAAGTGGCGTGGGAGGATGGGCGAGGACGTGGCCGGTCGCGGTCTCTGGGCACTTCGGTAGCATCTGCATTGCAAGACGCAGGCCCGAAGATAAAAGAAGTGTTTCCGCAGGCACGCTACGCCGGTAGCGAGCATGCCGGTGTCGCTGGCATCACCAGGCCATCAGGCGGGGCGCGCCAAAACGTGGCGCTTGGGGGGCGAAGTGGGCATTAATGTGGCGGCTGGCAAGTCGATAGGCAGGACCGGCCTCTTCGCGGGCAAGCCCTGCTCCCACAGAGTTGGTGTGGCGGCTAGGCACGACCGGCCTCCTGTAGCGAGGGGGCTTGCCCCCGATTCGGTGAAACAGGCACGGCGCGGTATCAGAGCCATTTTTCGGGGGCAAGCCCCCTCCCTACAGGGACAGGGGTGACTTAGCACTCGATGGTATTGACCGCCAAACCACCGCGCGAGGTCTCCTTGTACTTGTCATGCATGTCCGCGCCGGTATCGCGCATGGTGCGGATCACTCGATCCAACGAAATGAAGTGCTGGCCATCCCCGCGCAGCGCCATCTGCGCGGCATTGATGGCCTTGACCGCGGCAATGGCGTTGCGCTCGATGCACGGCACCTGCACCAGCCCGCCCACGGGATCGCAGGTCAGGCCGAGGTTGTGTTCCAGGCCGATTTCCGCCGCGTTCTCGACCTGCGCCGGGGTCGCGCCGAGTATCTCCGCCAGTCCGGCCGCGGCCATGGCGCAGGCCGAGCCGACCTCGCCCTGGCAGTCCACTTCGGCGCCGGAGATGGACGCGTTCTTCTTGCACAGGATGCCCACCGCCGCCGCGCCGAGGAAGAAGTCCACCACGTTGGCCTCGCTGACTTCGTCGCTGAACTTCATGTAGTAGTGCAGCACCGCCGGGATGATCCCCGCCGCGCCGTTGGTGGGCGCGGTGACCATGCGCCCGCCGGCGGCGTTCTCTTCGTTGACCGCCAGGGCGAACAGGTTGACCCACTCCATGGCGCTCAGGGTCGAGCCGATCACGTTGGGCTTGTTCAGCTCCAGCAGGCTGCGGTGCAGCTTGGCCGCACGCCGCCGCACATGCAGGCCTCCAGGCAGAATGCCCTCGTGCAACAGGCCCTGCTCGACGCAATCCTGCATGGCGTGCCAGAGCTTCATCAACCCGGCGCGAATCTCCTCCTCGTGGCGCCAGACCTTCTCGTTGGCCATCATCAATTCGGAAATCCGCAGTTGATGGCGCTCGCACAATTCCAGCAGCTCCACGGCGCTGTTGAAGTCATACGGCAGCACGGTGTTGTCGGCATCCAGCACGCCGCTGGCCGCCTGCGCCGCATCCACCACAAAGCCGCCGCCCACCGAATAGTAAGTGTCGCGGTGCAGTTCGCCCAGCTCGCCTTCGGCGATCAGGGTCATGGCGTTGGGGTGATATGGGAGGTTTTCATCCAGCAGGCGCATGTCGCGCTGCCACACGAACGGGATCGGCACCTGGCCGTTGAGCATCAGCGTGTCGGTCTCGCGCAGGCTGGCGATGCGCAACCCGATGCAAGACGGGTCGATCGCATCCGGCCACTCGCCCATCAGCCCCATCATCACGGCGTTGTCGCTGCCATGACCGATGCCGGTGGCCGACAGCGACCCGTACAGGCGCACCTCGACGCGCCGCACCTGGCTGAGCTCGTCGCGCTCACGCAGCCCCTGAACGAACAGGGCAGCGGCCCGCATGGGGCCGACGGTGTGCGAGCTGGAAGGCCCGATACCGATCTTGAACAAGTCGAACACACTGATAGCCATTGCCGCGAACTCCTGGGCCTGGGCCCCGTCAAACTCCGGGTGCCGGGGGGCGGAGCTGCTAGGATGGAGAAGCAATCCGCCGATTGCCTGGCATCATCAGCCTTTTGCGACGGGGCGCAGCGTCTGCAACCGACAAACGCTTGCCCATCAACGTCAGTGCCCGCAAGAGGCCGTTTTCAGGGCCCCAACCGACACATTGGGTTGATTTTCGGGGCCCGAAAATCTGTAAGCGACGTCATCGATACTGGATACGACTCGCTCTGTACTGGATACGACTCCCCCTGTAGGCGTTTGATTATCGACGGGGGCATGATCCATCCAGACCCGATTGCCAGGCACCCGGCCAGAGCGTTTGCAAACCGCTGGCGACGCCCGTCAGCTGCATCACCTACAAGCGACCCTCGCCAAAGGGGTCGACGAGAAAACACCTCAGGAGCTCACCCATGAAAGGTTCACCATCGCTGTTGTTGGCCGCCATGCTGTGTCTACCCGTCCTGGCCCAAGCCGCAGAGCCTGCTCAATGCGCCACGGTCAATTTCTCGGACGTCGGCTGGACCGACATCACCGTCACCACCGCCGTTACCAGCGCCGTGCTGCAGTCCCTGGGCTACAAGACCAAGACCACCATGATTTCCGTGCCCGTGACCTACAAGTCGCTGGCCGATGGCAAGAACATGGACGTGTTTTTGGGCAACTGGATGCCGACCATGGAAAACGACATCAAGCCTTATCGTGACGCCGGCACCGTCGAAACCGTGCGCGCCAACCTCGAAAACGCCAAGTAC
Organism: Pseudomonas sp. GW821-FHT01A09; assembly: GCF_058986725.1. Classification (NCBI taxonomy): domain Bacteria; kingdom Pseudomonadati; phylum Pseudomonadota; class Gammaproteobacteria; order Pseudomonadales; family Pseudomonadaceae; genus Pseudomonas; species Pseudomonas sp. GW821-FHT01A09. The sequence continues at coordinate 75,095 of NZ_JBYSWB010000018.1, read as the reverse complement.
ACCCTGGCCGTGCCGCAGTCGCTGTATGACAAGGGTCTGCATGACTTCGCCGACATCGTCAAATTCAAGAAAGAGCTCGACGGCAAGATCTACGGCATCGAGCCTGGCAACGACGGCAACCGCCTGATCCAGAGCATGATCGATAAAAACGCTTTTGGCCTCAAAGATGCAGGGTTCAAGGTAGTCGAGTCGAGCGAAGCCGGGATGCTCTCCCAGGTGGAACGCGCCCAGCGTCGCGATACCGCAGTGGTGTTCCTGGGCTGGGAACCGCACCCGATGAACACCCGCTTCAAGATGAAGTACCTGACCGGTGGCGACGACTACTTCGGTCCGAATTTCGGCCAGGCCACCATCTACACCAACGTGCGCAAGGGTTACACCCAGGAGTGCAGCAACGTTGGGCAGTTGCTGAAGAACCTCAGCTTCACCCTGAACATGGAAAGCTCGCTGATGGGCAATGTGCTCGACGACAAGATGAAGCCTGACGTGGCCGCCAAGGCCTGGCTGAAGAACAACCCGCAAGTGCTCGACACCTGGCTTGCCGGCGTGACCACCGTTGATGGCAAACCAGGCCTGGAGGCCGCCAAGGCCCAGCTCACGAAGTAATCGCAACGATCGGGCGGCACGCCCGCCCGATCCTGCTCCGATTCCCCTGCATGCGGACACTCACTACCATGCTGACAGATCATAAACTTCCACTCGGCGAGTACATCGCGGCCTTCGTCGACTGGTTGACCCGCCACGGCGCTAGCACCTTCGACGCCATTTCCTCCACCCTCGAAGGCATGATCCACGGCCTCACCAACGGCCTCACGTGGTTCAACCCGCTGGTCCTCACGGCATTGATCGCGGCACTGGCGCATTTCATCCAGCGCAAATGGGGCCTGACGGTTTTCGTGGTCGCGTCCTTCCTGCTGATTCTCAACCTGGGCTACTGGCAAGAGACCATGGAGACCTTGTCTCAAGTGGTATTCGCCACGCTCGTGTGCGTCATCATCGGCGTGCCGCTGGGCATCATCGCCGCGCACAAACCGATGTTCTACACCGTGATGCGGCCGGTGCTCGATCTGATGCAGACCGTACCGACCTTCGTGTACCTGATCCCTACCCTGACGCTGTTCGGCCTGGGCGTAGTGCCGGGGCTGATTTCGACGGTGGTGTTCGCCATCGCCGCACCGATCCGCTTGACCTACCTGGGCATCCTCGACGTGCCCCATGAACTGCTCGACGCCGGCAAGGCCTTCGGCTGCTCGCGCCGCCAGTTGCTGTCGCGTATCGAACTGCCCCACGCCATGCCGAGCATCGCGGCCGGCATCACTCAATGCATCATGCTGTCGCTGTCGATGGTGGTGGTCGCCGCCCTCGTCGGCGCCGACGGCTTGGGCAAACCCGTGGTCAACGCTCTGAACACCGCTGATATCGCCCTGGGCTTCGAAGCTGGTCTGGCGATCGTATTACTGGCGATCATGCTCGACCGCATCTGCAAGCAACCTGACGCCAAGGTGAGGGCCGACCAATGAGCATCATCAAATTCGACAACGTAGACGTCATCTTCTCCAAGGACCCGCGCGAAGCCCTGAAGCTGCTCGATCAGGGCATGACCCGTGACCAGATCCTGAAAAAGACCGGCCAGATCGTCGGTGTCGAGAAGGCCAGCCTCGAAATCGAAAAAGGCGAAATCTGCGTGCTGATGGGCTTGTCCGGCTCGGGCAAGTCGAGCCTGCTGCGCTGCATCAACGGTCTCAACACCGTGAGCCGTGGTTCGCTGTTCGTCGAGCACGAAGGCTCGCAGATCAATATCGCCAACTGCACCCCCGCCGAACTCAAGCTGATGCGTACCAAGCGCATCGCCATGGTGTTCCAGAAGTTCGCCCTGATGCCTTGGCTGACGGTGCGCGAGAACATCAGCTTCGGCCTCGAGATGCAGGGCCGCCCCGAGAAGGAACGCAACAAGCTGGTCGATGAAAAACTCGAGCTGGTGGGCCTGGCGCAGTGGCGCAACAAGAAGCCCGACGAACTGTCCGGCGGCATGCAGCAGCGCGTCGGCCTGGCCCGTGCGCTGGCCATGGACGCCGACATCCTGCTGATGGACGAACCCTTCTCGGCCCTCGACCCGCTGATCCGTCAGGGCCTGCAGGACGAACTGCTGGAACTGCAGAACAAGCTGCAAAAGACCATCGTGTTCGTCAGCCACGACCTCGATGAAGCCCTCAAGCTGGGTTCGCGCATCGCCATCATGAAAGACGGGCGCATCGTGCAGTACAGCGTGCCGGAAGAGATCGTCCTCAACCCCGCCGACGAATACGTGCGCACGTTCGTCGCCCACACCAACCCGCTCAATGTGCTGTGCGGGCGCAGCCTGATGCGCACGCTGGACCAGTGCAACCGCATCAACGGCGCCAAGGTGTGCCTCGATCCGGGCAGCGACTCATGGATCAATCTGGGCACTGACAACAGCTTCGCCGGCATCAGCCAGGGCGGCGCGAGCATGGATTCGCAGAACTGGGCCACCGGACAGGGTTTCGACGGCCTGGACCGCCGCCCCACCGTGGTCAGCGCCGACATCAGCATGCGCGACGCGCTGCAGATCCGTTACCAGACCGGCCACAAGCTGGTGCTGCAGGACAATAACCAGGTGGTCGGGATCCTCGGCGACAGCGAGCTGTATCACGCGTTGCTGGGCAAGAATCACGGTTGAACGCGGCACCGCCCCACTGTAGCGAGGGGGCTTGCCCCCGATTGCAATACGTCAGCCACACATGGGTTGCTGGCACTATTTTTCGGGGGCAAGCCCCCCCGCTACAGGGATCGAAACACATCAGCAACACAGACCAGCCCGGCGACGAGGTGATATAAAGCACCTCGATTTTTCGCCCGATTTTTTATTGATTGAACGTTCAATCTAAATAAAATACACTGGTCTTGGTTTCGACGGCCGTATCACGTCTGCGGCAAGACCCAAGGCTTAAGGAGAGTTACAGATGCCAAAGGTCGGTATGCAGCCCATACGCCGCCAGCAATTGATCGAAGCCACGCTTCAGGCCGTCGATCAGGTCGGCATGGCCGATGCCAGCATTGCCTTGATCGCCCGCCTTGCGGGGGTCTCGAACGGGATCATCAGTCACTACTTTCAGGACAAGAACGGCCTGATCGCCGCGACCATGCGGTACCTGATGAATGCACTGATCGAAAACGTCGCCGCCCGCCGTCAGGCGCTGGCCGACGACTCGCCCAGGGCGCACCTGCAGCTGATCATCGAAGGCAACTTCGACGCCAGCCAGGTCAACGGCCCGGCAATGAAAACCTGGCTGGCCTTCTGGGCCGCCAGCATGCACCAACCGTCATTGCACAGGTTGCAGCGGATCAACGACCACCGCCTGTATTCCAACCTGTGCTGCCAGTTCCGCCGCGTGCTCGTGCTTGAAGACGCACGCAGCGCCGCCCGCGGGCTGGCCGCTTTGATCGACGGTCTGTGGTTGCGCGGCGCGCTGTCGGGGGATGCCTTCGACACCGAGCAGGCGCAGCAGATCGCCTTCGAATACATGGATACGCAATTGGCGAAACAGGTGGGCACGGGCGCATGACGACCCTGCCTCCTGGACCTCCCGGCAGCCTGGCTGCCGGAATGGGCCGCGGCCCGGGGGGATAGCGCCACTCACTCAGCTTTAGCGAGGATTTTATGGCCCGTTTCGAACTGCAAAAACTCTACATCGATGGTGGTTACGTCGACGCCAGCGGCAGCGACACTTTCGACGCCATCAACCCGGCCACCGGGGAAGTCCTCGCCAAGGTCCAGCGCGCCACCCAGGCCGACGTCGAACGCGCCGTGGTCAGCGCCGAAAAGGGCCAGAAAATCTGGGCCGCCATGACCGCCATGGAGCGCTCGCGCATCCTGCGCCGCGCCGTCGATATCCTCCGCGAACGCAACGACGAACTCGCCCAGCTAGAAACCCTCGACACCGGCAAGGCGTACTCCGAAACGCGCTATGTCGACATCGTCACCGGTGCCGACGTGCTGGAGTATTACGCCGGCCTGGTGCCCGCCATCGAAGGCGAGCAGATCCCGCTGCGCGACAGTTCGTTCGTCTATACCCGCCGCGAGCCGTTGGGTGTGACCGTCGGCATCGGCGCCTGGAACTACCCGATCCAGATCGCCCTGTGGAAGTCCGCTCCGGCCCTGGCCGCCGGCAACGCGATGATCTTCAAGCCCAGCGAAGTCACCTCCCTGACCACCCTCAAGCTGGCGGAAATCTACACCGCCGCTGGCGTGCCCGACGGCGTGTTCAACGTGTTGACCGGCAGCGGCCGCGAAGTCGGCGGCTGGCTGACCGAGCACCCGCGCATCGAGAAAATCTCCTTCACCGGCGGCACCGACACCGGCAAGAAGGTCATGGCCAGCGCCTCGAGCAGCTCGCTCAAGGAAGTGACCATGGAGCTGGGCGGCAAGAGCCCGCTGATCGTTTTCGACGACGCTGACCTGGACCGCGCCGCCGACATCGCCATGATGGCCAACTTCTACAGCTCCGGTCAGGTGTGCACCAACGGCACCCGCGTGTTCGTGCCCAAGGCCCTGCAAGCGGCCTTTGAAGCCAAGATCGTCGAGCGCGTCAAACGCATTCGCATCGGTGATCCGCAGGACGAGAACACCAATTTCGGCCCGCTGGTCAGCTTCGCCCACATGGAAAGCGTGCTCGGCTACATCGCCAAGGGCAAGGAACAAGGCGCGCGGTTGCTGCATGGCGGCGATCGCTTGACTGACGGCGCCTTCGCTCAGGGCGCCTACGTGGCTCCGACCGTGTTCACTGACTGCACTGACGACATGACCATCGTGCGCGAGGAGATCTTCGGCCCGGTGATGAGCATCCTCAGCTATGAGAGCGAGGAAGAAGTGATCCGCCGCGCGAATGACACCGAGTTCGGCCTGGCCGCCGGCCTGGTGACCAAGGACCTGAACCGCGCACACCGCGTGATTCATCAGCTTGAAGCCGGTATCTGCTGGATCAACGCCTGGGGCGAGTCCGACGCGAAGATGCCGGTGGGCGGCTACAAGCAATCCGGTGTGGGCCGCGAGAATGGCATCAGCTCGCTGGCGCAGTACACCCGAATCAAATCCGTGCAGGTTGAGCTGGGCGATTACGCGTCGGTGTTCTGAGCGCCGTAACCAACCAGTGTAGCGAGGGGGCTTGCCCTCGACAGGCCTGACCTGCCGTACGCGGTGTGTTTGTGCCGGCCCCTCGGGAGCAAGCCCCCTCACCACACGGTCCGCGCCGAGCCCCTGCCTCGCCACGACTCGCACACTTTTCAAGAGGGAACATCCCATGTCCCAGGAATTCGATTACATCATCATCGGCGCCGGCTCGGCCGGTAACACCCTGGCCGCGCGCCTGACCGAAGACGCCGGCGTCACCGTGCTGCTGCTCGAAGCCGGCGGCCCCGACTACCGCCTCGACTTTCGCACCCAGATGCCCGCCGCCCTCGCCTTCCCGCTGCAGGGCCGCCGCTACAACTGGGCCTACGAAACCGACCCCGAGCCACACATGGACAACCGTCGCATGGAGTGCGGGCGCGGCAAGGGCCTGGGCGGCTCATCCTTGATCAACGGCATGTGCTACATCCGCGGCAACGCCATGGACTACGACGGCTGGGCAAAACTGCCAGGCCTCGAAGACTGGTCGTACCCGGACTGCCTGCCGTACTTCAAGAAGGCCGAAACCCGCGACATCGGCCCCAACGATTACCACGGCGGCGATGGCCCGGTCAGCGTGACCACGCCCAAGGCCGGCAACAACCCGCTGTTCCACGCCATGGTCGAGGCCGGCGTGCAGGCCGGTTATCCGCGCACCGAAGACCTCAACGGCTACCAGCAGGAAGGCTTCGGGCCGATGGACCGCACCGTGACGCCCAACGGCCGTCGCGCCAGCACTGCCCGCGGTTATCTGGACATCGCCAAGCAGCGTTCGACGCTGACCATCGTCACCCATGCCCTGACCGACCGTATTCTGTTCGAAGGCAAGCGCGCCGTGGGCGTCGCTTATCTGGAAGGCGACAGCGACAAGCGCATCGAAGCCCGTGCTCGCAAGGAAGTGCTGCTGTGCAGCGGCGCCATCGCCTCGCCGCAGATCCTGCAGCGCTCCGGCGTCGGCCCGGCGGCCGTGCTCGAAGCCCTGGACATCCCGGTGGTGCACGACCTGCCCGGCGTCGGCCAGAACCTGCAGGATCACCTCGAGATGTACCTGCAATACGCCTGCACGCAGCCGGTGTCGCTGTACCCCTCGTTGCTGCTGCACAACCAGCCGGCCATCGGCGCCGAGTGGATGTTCAACGGCACCGGCATCGGCGCCAGCAACCAGTTCGAGGCCGGCGGTTTCATCCGTTCGCGGCCGGAGTTCGAATGGCCGAATATCCAGTATCACTTCCTCCCGGTGGCGATCAATTACAACGGCAGCAACGGCGTCAAGGAGCATGGCTTCCAGGCGCACGTGGGCTCGATGCGCTCGCCGAGCCGCGGTCGCGTGCAGGTGAAATCAAAGAATCCGCGGGAATACCCGAGCATTCTTTTCAACTACATGGCCACCGAGCAGGACTGGCAGGAATTCCGTGACGGCATCCGCCTGACCCGCGAGATCATGCAGCAGCCAGCGCTGGACGCCTACCGCGGTCGCGAGATCAGCCCGGGCGTCGAAGTGCAGACGGATGAGCAGCTGGACCAGTTCATTCGCGAGCATGCCGAGACGGCTTTCCATCCATCGTGCTCGTGCAAGATGGGCACCGACGAGATGGCGGTGGTCGATCATCAGGGGCGTGTGCACGGGATGCAGGGGCTGCGCGTGGTGGATGCGTCGATCATGCCGATCATCACCACTGGCAACCTGAATGCCCCGACCATCATGATCGCCGAGAAGATCGCCGACCGGATCCGCGGCCGCGCGCCGCTGCCGCGCAGTACGGCGGCCTACTACGTGGCCGGCGATGCACCGGTGCGCGGCAAGCCGCTGCGGGATGTGGCGGTGATTACCCAGGCCAGTGCTTGAAAGTCATCGGGGGGCGAAAAGGCCTGCGACGGACCCTGTAGCGAGGGGGCTTGCCCCCGAAAAACCCGTCGGCGACATCTGTATGACTGGCTTACCTGATCGGGGGCAAGCCCCCTCGCTACAGGTTAGCCGCGGTCGGCCTGGCCTAGCAGGTAGAGTAAGCCATCCAGGCCCAGGGTCGAGATGGCGTGCCTGGCCGACTGGCGCACCAGCGGTTTGGCGCGGAACGCTACGCCCAAGCCCGCCAGGGCCAGCATCGGCAGATCGTTGGCACCGTCGCCCACGGCCACGGTCTGCTCGAGGGTCAAACCCTCCTTCGCCGCCAGTTCCTGCAAGAGATCCGCCTTGCGCTGCGCATCGACGATCGGCTCCACGGCCACGCCGGTACATTGCCCGTCCACCACTTCCAGCTCGTTGGCAAACACATAATCGATGCCCAGCTTCGCCTGCAGCTGCTTGGCGAAATAGGTGAAGCCGCCCGACAGAATCGCAGTCTTGTAACCCAGGCGCTTGAGCTCGGCGAACAGCAGCTCGGTGCCTTCGGTCAGGCGCAGTTGCGCGCCGATGGCGTCCAGCACGCTGATATCCAGACCCTTGAGCAGCGCCAGACGCTCGCGGAAGCTGGCCTTGAAATCCAGCTCGCCGCGCATCGCCCGCTCGGTGATCTCCGAAACGCGATCACCGATGCCGTGGGCCTTGGCCAGTTCATCGATGACCTCGGCCTCGATCAGCGTCGAGTCCATGTCGAACACCGCCAGGCGGCGCTTGCAGCGATAGGCCGACTCTTCCTGCAGGGCGATGTCCACGCTCAGCTCATCGGCCAACGCCAGGTACGCCGCGCGCAAAGCGGCCTCATCGGCCAACTCCCCGACAAGCGTCAGCTCGATGCACGCCTTGCTCGATGCCGACGCCTGCTGCAAGGGCGCCGACAGCGTCCGGGAATTCAGCAGTCGCAAGCCTGCCTGCCGCGCCAACTCGACCACAGGATCGACTACCGCCGATGGCAATTCGCGACCCATCAGGGTAATGATCTGTTGCTTTTCGCTCAAGGCGCACCCCCAGAGAGTAAAAAATCGCATTCTACCGACTTTCAGTGACCATCGGGTGCAGGCAGCGCTTTGCCGCCCAAGGGTCGCTCGTTATACTGCGCAACAACTTCTCAGCCAAAAGAGCCGCGCTCAGTGAACCGGCCCACGCCAGTCAAAAACGATAACTTCTTCCTGCTGATCTTTCGGGCCCTGCGTCACCGCCGCGCACCGATCGCCCTGCGCATCGCCAGCCATAACGTTTTCCTGGTCGCCGTGGCCCTGATCATCTATGCCTGCGTGATGGGGTTGCAGTTCAAGCAGGCCATGCACGAGCAGGCTGACGCGCTGGGCAACAGCCTGGTGCAGCAGACGGCGGTCTCGGCCACCGAGCTGTTGGTGTCCAACGACATCCTCAGCCTCAACGTGCTGCTCAGCAACCTGGCGAAAAACCCGCTGGTGGCCCATGCCGCCATCTTCAGCGCCGACAACCGGCTGGTGGCGGAGTCCGGGCAACGCCCGAAAACCGGCCTGCTGGACGCCTCCGGCGGCCTGTACGAAACCAAGATCACCTTCCAGAACGTCAACGAAGGCACCTTGCGGGTCAGCCTCGACATGTCGCAGTTCATGCAGCCGATGCTGATCAGCTTGCAGAGCATGGGCATTCTCGCCGGCATCCTGCTGGCGCTGGCCTTGGCGTTCAGCCTGCGCCTGGGGCGCAATCTGTCGACGCCGCTGCTGCAGTTGCGCGTGTGGCTGCGCCATATCGACGAGCACACCCCGGCCATCACCCGCCAGGACGAGATCGGCGACCTCGCCCGGCAACTGCACGCGCAGTACGCTCCGGAGCCGGCCGAGCCAGAATATGTAGAAGAAGTCGTTGACGAGGACGAAGACGACGAGCCGCAGGACGCCTATCAACTGCGCAACCTGCGCGATCCGCGTTTCGACGAAATGGCCGCCGTGCCCGCTGCCGCCAAGGCCGCACCACGGCGCATCAGCGCAGTGGAGGACGACGAGGATGACGACGCCTTCGCCGATCTGCACGAGCCGTCCTTCACTGAAGGCCACCCTCCGCTGCCGGCAATCAAGACCGTAGCGGCGCCGGTGACATCCGCGCAGCCATCTCACAGTGCGGTGCTGGCGGTGCAACTGGGCTCGCAGGAACAACTGCGGCGCCTGCCGCGCACGCGCTTGCTTGAATTGCTGGACCGCTACCGCGACTGCCTGGATCAGGCCGCGTCGCTGTATCAGGCGCAACTGCACACCTTGAGCGATGGTAGTTCGTTACTGCTGTTCCACAGCGACGACAGCGGTGACGATTACCTGACCAACGCCATCTGCTGCGGTGAGCTGCTGCGCGCCCTGGGGCACCAGTTGCAGATCGAAGTGGCGGACAGCGGCATCACCCTGCAATTGCAGTTGGGCCTGGTGCTGGGTGAAGGCCTGTTCGGTATCAGCCAGATCGATCTGCTGCTGACCGACACCGCCCAGGATGCCCTGGCGCTGTCCCAGCACAGCCGCAACCTGCTGCTGGTGGAGCGCAGCATCAACGACAACAGCCTGATCAAGCAACGCGCGCGGATTCGCCCGATCGCCAGCCCTGAAGGCGCGTCTTGCGTGGAGCGGTTGCTGGAGCCCTATCCGTCGATGCTTGAACGGCAGTTGGCGCGCATGAGTGATCGTCGGGTCAAGAGCTGACATCAAAAGCTTCGCGGGCAAGCCTTGCTCCCACAGTGGTACGGCGCTGTAGGAACAAGGCCCGCGAAACTTTCAGGGCCACAAAAAAACCCGCATTCTTCAATGCGGGTTTTTTATGGGCAACCGTCATGCTCAGAACCGATAGATTTCCATATCGGTACGAATCGGCGCCGCCAGCGGCATCTTCGGCTTGTCTTCCTTGGCGGCCGGCTCCACCGCCGCTTTACGCGGCTCCTGCGCCAGTGCCGGCTGGTTGGCCAACGGCTTGACCGCCGCGGTCAACTGCTCGGCCAGGCGCTGCAACAGCACACCTTGGGCCCGCACTTGCGCCGGCGTGTCGTCGGCATGCTTCTCTTCGAGGTGGACGATACGGCTGTCACGCACCTGGCCACGGCGATCGAGCAGCCGCCATTGCGCGTCCAGCACCGCCGGCTGACCATCACCCGAATCCAGACGGGTGATCGACAGCAACACCTGCACATCCGGACTGAAATTGGCCGGCTTCGGCGCCAGCATCACCTTGGGGCTGTCGAGCCGCCAGGCCAGCTGGCGCACCAGCAGCTGATCGATATCCGCAGCCAGACTGCCCGCCCAGCGACCGTCGGTGGCCGCCGTCAGACTACCGTCCTTGTGACGCTGAAGCAGAGTCTCGCGTTGCAGGTAATCGGCCACCGACACCGGCCCGAGCAGCACCGACATACCGCTGGTCGCCTTGGGCTGACCCGGGTTGCCGCTATCGAGTTGATACAACGCCACCGGCTGATGCACGCTGCAACCGGCCAGGCCAAGCATGCCGGCCAGCAGTAAAGCGAGTGGAAGGCGCAGAAAATTCATCATCCCATCCAGGCGGCCGCCACACGGCTTGCCGCAGTGATACTGTCGAAATTCGTCAGGGTGCGCGGCCACGCCGACACCTCAAGGGGCCATATCATCCGCGAATATGCGCCATGACTCCAGCGCTTCCAGCCAATCGGACGGTAACCGAGCCGATCGGCGCAAGCGCCTCGCCTCAGTCGGCCGTTTCGACCAGCAGTGCATCGACCCGCTGAAAGCCGCGCGGCAGCTTGTTGCCGCGCCGCCCACGTTCGCCCTTGTAATGTTCCAGATCGTCAGCCTTGAGCGATAGAGTACGCTTGCCGGCCTGCAATACAAGGGTCGCGCCCGCGCCGAGCACCGCCAGATCGGTGACGTATTCTTCACGACTGGCTACCCGCTCACCCGGCACGCCGATGATTTTATTGCCCTTGCCTTTACCGAGTTGTGGCAGGTCGCTGACCTTGAACACCAGCAGGCGACCTTCCGTCGTCACAGCGGCCAGATAATCCTGTTCGCGGTCGACCACCGGTCGCGGTGCCATCACCTTGGCCCCATTGGGCAGGCTCAGCAGCGCCTTGCCGGCCTTGTTCTTGGCCTGCAGGTCTTCACCCTTGACCACAAAGCCATAACCGGCGTCGGAGGCCACCACATACAGTGCATCGTCGTCCGGCATCAGCACGCACTCGAAGCTCGCCCCCGGCGGCGGCGTCAGGCGCCCCGTCAGCGGTTCGCCCTGGCCACGGGCCGACGGCAAGGTGTGCGCCGGCACCGAATAGCTGCGCCCGGTGGTGTCGATGAACACCGCAAACTGGTTGGAGCGCCCCGCAGCGGCGACCTTGAAGCCATCGCCGGCCTTGTACGACAGGCCAGTGGCGTCGATATCATGCCCCTTGGCCGAGCGCACCCAACCTTTTTCCGAAAGCACCACGGTGACTTTCTCGTTGGGCAACAGTTCGTTTTCCGACAGCGCCTTGGCTTCGGCTCGCTCGACGATCGGCGAACGGCGATCGTCGCCGTAGGTTTCGGCATCCTTGATGATCTCGGTGCGCACCAGCTTCTTGAGCTTGGCCTCGCTGCCCAGCAAGGCCTGCAACTTGGCTTGTTCCTTGCGCAGTTCATCCTGCTCGGCGCGCAGCTTCATCTCTTCGAGACGCGCCAACTGCCGCAGGCGGGTATCGAGGATGTAGTCGGCCTGCACTTCGCTCAGGGCAAAGCGCTCGATGAGCTTGGCGCGCGGGTGCTCCTCGGTGCGAATGATGTGAATCACTTCGTCGAGGTTGAGGTAAGCGATCAGCAAACCGTCCAACAGGTGCAGGCGCTTCTCGACCTTGTCGAGGCGGAAACGCAAGCGCCGGCGCACGGTCTCGACGCGGAACTCCAGCCACTCCAGCAGCAGCGCGCGCAGGTTCTTGAGCTGCGGCTTGCCGTCGAGGCCGATGATGTTGACGTTGACCCGGTAGCTGGACTCCAGATCGGTGCTGGCGAACAGGTGCTGCATCAGCACTTCGTGGTCGACCCGGCTGTTGACCGGAATGATGACGATGCGGCACGGGTTCTCGTGGTCGGACTCGTCGCGCAGGTCGGCCACTTGCGGCAGCTTGGACGGCTTGGCCTGCATCAGCGCGGCGATCTGCTCGAGCACCTTGGCGCCGGAGACTTGATGCGGCAGCGCGGTGACGATGATGTCGCCATCCTCGACGTGATACACGGCGCGCATGCGCACCGAGCCACGGCCGGTCTCGTAGATTTTCAGCAGGTCGGCGCGCGGCGTGATGATTTCCGCTTCGGTCGGGTAATCCGGGCCCTGGATGTGCTCGCACAGCTGCTCGACTGTAGCCTTGGGCTCATCGAGCAGGCGCACGCAGGCGGCGGCGACTTCGCGCAGGTTGTGCGGCGGCACGTCGGTGGCCATGCCCACGGCGATACCGGTGGTGCCGTTGAGCAGAATGTTGGGCAGGCGCGCCGGCAACACCAGTGGTTCCTGCAGGGTGCCGTCAAAGTTCGGGCCCCAGGTGGCAGTGCCCTGACCCAGCTCGCTGAGCAGCACTTCGGAGTAACGCGACAAGCGCGCCTCGGTGTAGCGCATGGCGGCAAACGACTTGGGATCGTCCGGCGCACCCCAGTTGCCCTGGCCGTCGACCAGGGTGTAGCGATAGCTGAACGGCTGCGCCATCAACACCATGGCTTCGTAGCAGGCCGAGTCGCCGTGGGGGTGGAACTTGCCGAGCACGTCACCCACGGTACGGGCGGATTTCTTGTGCTTGGAATCGGCATCCAGCCCCAACTCGCTCATGGCGTAGACGATGCGCCTTTGCACCGGCTTGAGGCCATCGCCGATATGCGGCAGGGCGCGGTCCATGATCACGTACATGGAGTAGTTGAGGTAGGCCTGTTCGGTGAAGTCAGCCAGCGACCGGCGTTCTACACCGTCCAGGCTGAGATCAAGGGAGTCGCTCATGCGGGCCTCATCGTTGTGTGGTCTGGCGCAGCAGCATGTTGCCACCGCGCTGGGTGAATTCAAGTTGTCTCAGGGCGCTCATGCCCAGTAGCACCTGGTCGCCGTCCAGGCCTGGGGTGACCACCGCGCGCACGTCGCGCAGGACGATATCGCCCAGTTTCACCTGATCGAGTTGCGTGCGATAGCCCTCGCTGCGGCCGTTGGCGGTGTGGATCTGCACCGGCATGCCGCGCTGCAAGGTCAGGCGGCTGGCAACGCTGGCAGGGATCGCCACATCGGTGGCGCCGGTGTCGAGCATGAACTGCACCGGCACCTGGTTGATCAGGCCGCTGGCGACGAAATGCCCCTGGCGATTGCCCGCCAGTTGCACCTCGATATAACCCTGGCCGTGCTGCGAGTTGACCTGCGTATTGGGATTGGCTTCGTGCTCTTCGCGCCCGGCAAAGTAGCGGGTGGCCAGAAACAACCCGGCAATCCAGGCGACCATCAGCAGAATGCGGCCGGCCCGTCGCCCCGGTGGCGCCGAACTCAAGGGCTCGCCTCCCAGCCGTCGGCCGGGGCGGCGAAGCGCCAGACGATCGGCCGGACATCGCCATCGCCACGGGCCCAGTTGTTGTTGTCGTTGCCGATCCAGGCGCCTTGGGCATCGACCACCAGCGCCTCGGCCACCCCGTAAGGTTTGGCGTAGCGCCGGGCCGGGGTCAAGGCCGCGTCGGCGAACGACCAGCAACGTTCCACCGCCACGGTATGTGGATCACGTCGGCAGATCCGATAGGCGTTGCGCTCCAGGGTGTAGAGCTTGCCGTGGAACCAGGCCAGGTCGGAGAAATCGATCACCAGCGGCATCTCGCTGGGCATCGCGGCGGCCGGCCGGGCCTGCTCGCCGTCTTCGCTGAGCAACACGCAGGCGCCGTCGCAGGTCCACTCGTCACCGTGCAAATTGGCCTTGAGCAGCCCGCGGCGTGACCGTTCGGCCGCCAGCCACAGCTGATCGCCCGCCGGATTGATCGCCAAGCCTTCGAATATCGCGTTGAAATGCGCCAGCAGCCCCGCCGCGCGGGCTTCACGCACCAGCGTCGGGCTTATGCTCAACCACTGGGCCTGGCCCACGGGGCTGATCTTGAGCACTTGCGCGCGCGCCTCGCTGACCAGATAGCGGTTACCGGCGGCGTCGCAGCTGATGCCCTCGAAATCATAGGTGCCGCCACGCACCAGGCCAGCGGCCCAGGTGCGCACGTTCATGCCCCAGCTCAGGCCGCTGGGCGGTGGCGTCGGCGCGTCGAACACTTGCGCCTCGGCCTGCCATACGGGCTGGCGGATATCGAGCCGGTAGATACGATCGTCGTCGCGATCCGACTCGGTATAAAGCTCGCCGCCACAGATCGCCAGGCCCGAAAGATTGCCGTCGCGCATGCCTTCGACCGGGTGTTCGGCAAGCAGCCGCAATTCCTCCACCGGGGCAGCGGTTGCCAGCTTCGGCGCCAGCCAGCACAGCGTCATCAGCAACCAGGCTGCCAACGCCGCACGCATCAGGTCAGCACCTCGGCCAGGTTGCCCTTGGTCTCCAGCCAGGTCTTGCGGTCGCCCGCGCGTTTTTTCGCCAGCAGCATGTCCATCATCTCGGACGCCCTGGGGAAGTCCTCCAGGGTCAACTGCACCAGGCGCCGGGTGTTCGGGTCCATGGTGGTTTCCCGCAGCTGCGGCGGGTTCATTTCGCCGAGACCTTTGAAGCGGGTGACCTGCGGCTTGCCGCGCTTTTTCTCGGCCACCAGGCGATCGAGGATGCCATCGCGCTCGGCTTCGTCGAGGGCGTAGTAGATCTCCTTGCCGAGGTCGATGCGGTACAGCGGCGGCATGGCGACGTAGACGTGGCCGGCATCCACCAGCGGACGGAAGTGCTGGACGAACAACGCGCACAGCAAGGTGGCGATGTGCAGACCGTCGGAGTCGGCGTCGGCGAGGATGCAGATCTTGCCGTAGCGCAGCTGGCTGATGTCCGCGGCGCCGGGGTCGACGCCGATGGCCACGGCGATGTTGTGCACTTCCTGGCTCGCCAGCACTTCGCTGCCGTCGACCTCCCAGGTATTGAGGATTTTCCCGCGCAGCGGCAGGATCGCCTGGAATTCCTTGTCCCGCGCCTGCTTGGCGGAGCCGCCGGCGGAGTCACCTTCCACCAGAAACAGCTCGGAGCGGGCCGGATCCTGACCAGCGCAATCGGCCAGCTTGCCGGGTAGCGCCGGCCCTTGGGTAATGCGCTTGCGCTCGACCTTCTTGCTGGCCTTGAGGCGACGACCGGCATTGCTGATGGCCAGTTCGGCCAGTTGCAGGCCCAGCTCGGGGTGCTCGTTGAGCCACAGGCTGAAGGCATCCTTGACCACGCCGGAGACGAAGGCCGCGGCCTCGCGGGACGACAGGCGCTCCTTGGTCTGCCCGGAGAACTGCGCGTCCTGCATCTTGGTCGAGAGCACGAAGGCGATGCGCTCCCAGACGTCTTCCGGGGCCAGCTTGAGGCCGCGCGGCAGCAGGTTGCGGTATTCGCAAAACTCGCGCATGGCGTCCAGCAGGCCCTGGCGCAGGCCATTGACGTGGGTGCCGCCCTGGGCGGTGGGGATCAGGTTGACGTAGCTTTCCTGCACCGCGTCGCCGCCTTCGGGCAGCCACAGCAGTGCCCAGTCGACGGCTTCCTTGTTGCCGGCCAGACTGCCGCAGAACGGCTCCTCGGGCAGGCGGATGAAGTCGCTGACGGCGTCGATCAGGTACGAGCGCAGGCCGTCTTCATAATGCCATTCGACCTTCTCGCCGGTGCTCTTGTCCTCGAAGCTCACCAGCAGCCCCGGGCACAACACGGCCTTGGCCTTGAGCACATGCTTGAGGCGGCTGATGGAGAACTTGGGCGAGTCGAAGTACTTCGGGTCCGGGGCGAAATACACGCTGGTGCCGGTGTTGCGCTTGCCGACGGTGCCGATGATCTCGAGCTCGCTGGCCTTGAAGCCGTCGGCGAAGGTCATCTGGTATTCGTTGCCGTCGCGTTTGACCTTGACCCGCACCTGATTGGACAGGGCGTTGACCACCGAGATACCCACACCGTGCAGGCCACCGGAGAACTGGTAGTTCTTGTTGGAGAACTTGCCGCCCGCATGCAGCTTGGTAAGGATCAGCTCGACCCCGGACACGCCCTCTTCGGGGTGGATGTCCACCGGCATGCCGCGGCCGTCGTCGCTGACTTCCAGCGAGTGGTCGGCGTGGAGGATGACCTGGATGCTCTTGGCGTGACCGGCCATGGCTTCGTCGACGCTGTTGTCGATGACCTCCTGGGCGAGGTGGTTCGGCCGGCTGGTATCGGTGTACATGCCCGGGCGTTTGCGCACCGGGTCGAGGCCCGAGAGGACTTCGATGGCGTCTGCGTTATAAGAGCTAGCGCTGGGATTGGCCATGGGGTCTCGTCGTCAAAGTGGGGTGAACAATAGTGGAACCGGATGCCTGGGTGTGCGCCTGGCGCCCGTGCAAAGGCTCATGGCGCAGCGAAATCTATCCCTTCCCAGGCCTTTGCAGCAATGCCCGCGTACGCGAACAGCTGGGGCAGGTGCTCGGCGAAGCCCTGGAAGCCGTGATCGCCACCAGCTTCGATGCGCAGGTCACAGCCTTGATAGAAGCGCTCGGCGTGGCGGTAGTCGAGGGTCTCGTCGCCCGTTTGCAGCCACACCTGATAGCGCTCGGCGCTGTGGGGCGGCGGGACTTCCAGTGCCTTGAGCGCCTCGATGTGGTCCAGGGTCAGGTCCCAGGTCTGGCCGTTGTAGTAGTTGGTCTGGGGGCCCAGAACACCTTTGAACAGCTTGTGGGGATTGACCGCCGGGTTGATCAGCAGGGCCCTGAGGCCCAGGTGCTCGGCCAGGTGGGTTGCATAGTAGCCGCCGAGGGAGCTGCCGACCAGTAGTGGCGCGCCGCCGAGGGCATCGATGTCGGCCTGCAACTGGGCAATGGCCTGACGCGGATGGTGGTGCAATTCCGGCACCCGCAACTGATCGGCCAGCCCCATGCGCTGCAGGGCGACGGACAGCTGACGCGCCTTGAGCGATGCCGGCGAGCTGTTGAGGCCATGGATATAAAGGATGGAAGCGGACACCCGAGGCCCCCTGGGTCATGTGGCAAAGGTGGGCAGTCTACAGCAATCGAAAAGCCGCCGGAGCACTGTAGCGAGGGGGCTTGCCCCCGATGAGCGCGACCCGGGACATGTCCATGCTTGAGCCACCGTGATCGGGGGCAAGCCCCCTCGCTACAGGGGACCGGTGTGATCAATACCCTTCGCTGGAAAAGTCCGGTTTGAAGGCGTAGCCGCCGACGCGCGATACACCGGTATCGATCGTGCCATCAGGCTGCAAGCGCAGCCAGCGATAACCTGGCGGCAGATCATCCAGAGCGAAATCGTCGCTGCGGGGCTTGAACTGGATGCAGGTGGACGGCGTCGCCAACAACCGCAGGCCACCCAACGGCTGGTCGATTTCCTGGTGGATATGCCCCCACAGCAGCGCTTTGGTCTGCGGGTAGCGCTCGATGATCGCAAACAGGGCGTCGGCGTTGCGCAGGCCGATGGGCTCCATCCACTTGCAGTCGATCGAGATCGGATGATGGTGCAGGCAGATCAGGTGATGGCGGTCGGGGGCAGCCTCGAGCGAGCGCTCCAGCAGTTCCAGCTCGGCAGGCGCCAGACGCCCCGGCACCGAACCCGGCACCGCCGAATTGAGCAGGACGATGCGCCAGGCACCGATGTCGACCACCGGATCGAGCAGCTCCGTACCGCGAGCCACCTCTTCCATGATCAGCGGCTCGTCATGGTTGCCGGCGAACCAGCGCGTCATGGTGGCCGGAATGCGCGCGCTCATGTCCATGAAAGCCTCGTAGGACGCCGCGCTGCCATCCTGAGTCAGGTCGCCGGTTATCAGCAGCAGGTCGATCTGCGGTTGCTCCAGCAACACCTTGTCGATGACCTTTTCCAGGCTGTCCCGAGTATTCATGCCCAGCAGGCGGCCATCCGCATCGGCGAACAGGTGGGGATCGGTAATCTGCACGATCAACGGCGCAACGGATGCTGCAGAGGGGTTCGGCAAGGCCGTCTCCTTGAACGGATTCAGCTGGGATTATGGTAGGGATGAGGCAAGGGGGCAAATCGGCCGGCAAACAAGTGTTTAGCGCACCGCGGCAAATGCCGAAACGCCTTCAGCGCACGTGCTCGTGCTCATGACCGCAGGCCAGACAGTGGCTCAGCCATTCGCCGAGAAACAGGTTGAGCTGGGCCTTTTCGTCCGGCTGGTGCATGTGCGCATTCGGGTACGGATAAATACTGCGAAAACGCCGCGCGTGCTCGGCGCTGATCACCTCGGCCATGCGGGCATCGTGATACACCTGCACCTCCAGGCTCGGCACCGGCAGCCAGGGCAGGCTTAATTCCTGGCGCACCTGCAAGGTGGTGGTGTAGGGGCAGGCCTGCAGCACGTTGAGGGCGAGGATGCCGAGCATCTGATCACCCTGACTCACGGCAATACGGCGCGAATGCTGCTGGTTGCGCATGTCCGGCAACAGGCGCATCAAGCGTGCATAGTTGGCCTCGCAGGCCGCCTGCAACCCGATCAGATCGACCCGGTAGCGTTCGCGCAACCTATTCACTTCCACAACCCCCTGACTTCCTCGCGGTTCAACGCCAACCATTGAATGGCGATGATGGTTGCCGCATTGATGATCTTGCCGTCTTTGACTGCCTGCATGGCGTCGCTGAAGGACCAGACGCGAACGCGGATGTCCTCGGCCTCTTCGTCCAGCCCGTGGATGCCACTGACACCGAAGGTGCTGCAGCGCCCCAGATACAGATGCACGTACTCGTCACTGCCCCCCGGCGAAGGGAAATACCGCGTGATGGGCCACAGCGCCGCCAGCGACAGCCCAGCTTCCTCCTGTGCCTCGCGGTGTGCAATTTCTTCTGGCTGTTCATCGCGATCAATCAGACCAGCGACCATCTCGACCAGCCAGGGGTTATCGGTCTTGCCCATGGCGCCGACGCGAAACTGCTCGAGCAGCACCACCTCGTCACGCTGCGGATCGTAGGGCAGCACGCAAACGGCATCATGACGCACGAACAGCTCGCGCGAGATGGTCCGACTCATGCCACCGGCAAACAGCTCGTGCTTGAGCAGCACCTTGTCGAGCTTGTAGAAGCCCTCGTAGCAATGCTCGCGCTGCTCGATTTCGACAGCCTTGGGTACGGAGTGATTGGCGTCAGTCATGGGTTTCCTCGTTGTCAGACTTTGCAGCAACGCACCATCCTAACGCGCCCACCGCTGTGGTGCAGCCCCCTTCGTCCATTTGCAGTTTCGGTGAAAATATGCTCAGCCACGGCCCCTTGACTGGCCTCCCGTGCAGCGCTCCCCTACTATGGCGCCACACTATCGAGCTTAGTGGCGAACCGACTGCGTTGCACAGAGTCGAATCAGCAAATTGATGCAAAGTCGGCCCCAGTGCCGCTGCTACTGGCGCCTTCGTGAGCAAGCCCTGCTCCCACGGCACCCTGTGGAAGCAGGGCTTGCTCGCGAAGGGGCCCTCAAGCCGAGCCACTATGCGCGACTCAACACCAAGGATCAGCATGTCACCGCTTCTCAAACTTTCCGCCATCACGGCCATGGCGCTCAGCCTGGGCGCGTGCCAAAGCCTGTTCACGCCCAACTTGCACAAGCCGCTGGAGGTCAAGCGCGACGCGTTCGAGCACCTCAAGCCCGGCTGCGCGGGTGCCGATTGCCCGCTGGTGAATATCGACACCGTGCACTTTCCCGACGAGCCGCAGCTGGACACCATGGTCCAGCGTCGCCTGCTGGACCTGACGCGCACTTCGCCGGTTGCCGCCAACACCAACTCGCTGCAGGAATACGAGCAGCAGTACCTGGCGCAGGCGCCGGCGCACACCAGCAGCTATCTGCAGGCCAAAGTACGGGAGCAGCATGACGGTCTGGTGATCGTCGAGCTGTCGAGCTACGTCGACACCGGCGATACCCGCAACATGCCGACCCCGGGCCGCGGTTTCATCAACTATTCGCGGGCCCAGAGCAAGGCCCTGCGCCTGGACGACATGCTGGTGCCTGGCCAGGAAGACGCGTTCTGGAAGAACGCCGAGCTGGCCCATCAAGGCTGGATGGCCGCCACCAAAGTCACCGACGACCCGAACTTCGCGAAGAGCTGGCCGTTCCGCAAGACGCCGAACATCGCCTTGACCTACGGTGCGGTGATCCTCAAGTACGATGTGAACACCATCGCGCCTTACGCCATGGGCCACATCGAACTGCGCATCCCTTACCCGCGCCTCAACGGCATCCTCAAGCCTGAGCTGTTTCCCGGCCGCGGCTGAAGGCCCGGCCGAGCAGCCACTGCAGCAGGCCGGCAAGTACCAGTGACGGCAGGGTCGCGCCGACATCCGGATACAGGTTGGCCAGCAGGTGATAGGTGCTGACCCCGCCCAGCCAGGCCAGCAACGCTGGCCAGCGCAATGCCTGCGCGACCTGTGGCGCACGGCGCTGGCGCAGGATGAAGTGGTCGACCAGCACCACGCCGAACAGCGGCGCGAACACCGAGCCGATCAGCAGCAGGAAGTTCTGGTATTGCGCCAGCGGCGCGAAGCAGGCGATCAAGGTGCACAGCACGCCGATGGCCAGCGCCAGGTGCTCGACCTTGAGCTTGACCAGCATGCCCGTCGACACCGCCGCCGAGTGGATATCGGCAAAGGCGTTTTCGGACTCGTCCAGCAGGATCAACAGCAGCGGGATACCCAGGCCGGCGCCGGCCAACGCCAGCAGCAAGGCGTTGGTGTCGCCGCTCGGGGCGAATGCCAAGGTGTAGGCGACGCCCAGGCTCATCAGCCAGAAGTTACCGATGAAAAAGCCCAGCGCGGTGCCGCCGAACACGCTCTTGGCGCGACGCCCGAAGCGCGAATAGTCGGCAATCAGCGGCAGCCACGACAGCGGCATGGCGATGGCGATGTCGAAGCCCGCCGCCAGCGGCAGGCTGCCATCGCCGGTTTTCACCCACAATGCGCCGAGATCGGCCTTGGTGAACAGGTTCCAGGTCAGCCACAGACAGGCCGCCAGCAACAGCCAGATGCCCCATTTGCGCAGCACGCGGCGCACGAAGGTCAAGGGCCCGCTGACCGCCAGCAAGGTCGCCAGCGCACCGAAGACCAGCGTCCACGACAGCGGATTGGCCAGTGCGCTGCCTTCGCCGAAATGCCCGGCGCCCAGCAGGCTCGCGGCATCGCGCATGACGATGATCTCGAACGAGCCCCAGCCGATCAGTTGCAGCAGGTTGAGCAGCGCCGGCAGCACCGCGCCATGGCGGCCCAGGCTCGACTTGAGCGTGGCCATGGCCGAGAGGCCGGTATCGGTGCCGATGACGCCGACGGCGGCCAACAGCAATACGCCGACCGCCGTGCCGAGCAAGATCGCCAGCAGCGAACCGCTCAGGCCCAGGCCCGGCGCCAGCAGCGCCCCGGTCTGCAGGACCATGAGGCCGATGCCGAGGGAGAACCACAGGGAAAACAGATCACGCGCACCGAAAACCCGCTGATTGGCGGGGACGGCGATGTCGGGGGAGTAGGTGTTCAATTGATTGGGGATCTCGAGTGAGATGGTGATTGATGAAACCTGCACTTTTCCCTGTAGCGAGGGGGCTTGCCCCCGAGAGGCCGGTACTGATTCACCTCCGTGTGTCAGTCATGGCCCCTCGGGAGCAAGCCCCCCCACCACAGAATTCACATCAGGCAGCCGTTACAGTTCTAGACCTTCTGGTACAGCTGACTGCCTTCCTGCTTGAAGCGCTCGGCCTGTTCGCGCATGCCCTCCTCCACGCTCAGGTCCACCACCGCGATCTTCTGATTGGCGGCGTACTCACGCACTTCCTGGGTGATTTTCATCGAGCAGAACTTCGGCCCGCACATCGAGCAGAAATGCGCCACCTTGGCCGAGTCCTTCGGCAGGGTTTCGTCGTGGTAGGCCCGCGCGGTATCCGGATCGAGGCCGAGGTTGAACTGGTCTTCCCAACGGAATTCGAAGCGCGCCTTGCTCAGGGCGTTGTCGCGGATCTGCGCGCCCGGATGGCCTTTCGCGAGGTCGGCTGCATGGGCGGCGATCTTGTAAGTGATGATGCCGGTCTTGACGTCATCCTTGTTCGGCAGCCCGAGGTGCTCCTTGGGCGTCACGTAGCAGAGCATGGCGCAGCCGAACCAGCCGATCATCGCCGCGCCGATGCCCGAAGTGATGTGGTCGTAGCCTGGGGCGATGTCGGTGGTCAACGGCCCGAGGGTGTAGAACGGCGCCTCGTCGCAGCACTCGAGCTGCTTGTCCATGTTCTCCTTGATCAACTGCATCGGCACATGGCCAGGGCCTTCGATCATGCACTGTACGTCGTGCTTCCAGGCGATCTTGGTCAGCTCGCCCAGGGTCTCCAGTTCGCCGAATTGCGCTTCGTCGTTGGCATCGGCGATGGACCCTGGGCGCAGGCCGTCACCCAACGAGAAGCTGACGTCATAGGCCTTCATGATTTCGCAGATTTCGTCGAAATGGGTGTAGAGGAAGTTTTCCTGGTGATGCGCCAGGCACCACTTGGCCATGATCGAGCCGCCGCGACTGACGATGCCGGTGACGCGCTTGGCGGTCAGCGGCACGTAGCGCAGCAGCACGCCGGCATGGATGGTGAAGTAGTCGACGCCCTGCTCCGCCTGTTCGATCAGGGTGTCACGGAACAGCTCCCAGGTCAGGTCTTCGGCCACGCCGTTGACCTTCTCCAACGCCTGGTAGATCGGCACCGTACCGATCGGCACCGGCGAGTTGCGGATGATCCACTCGCGGGTCTCGTGGATATGCTTGCCGGTGGACAGGTCCATGACCGTGTCCGAACCCCAGCGAATGCCCCAGGTGAGCTTGGCGACTTCTTCCTCGATCGACGAGCCCAAGGCACTATTGCCGATGTTGCCGTTGATCTTCACCAGAAAGTTGCGGCCGATGATCATCGGCTCCAGCTCGGTGTGGTTGATGTTGGCCGGGATGATCGCACGGCCGCGCGCGACCTCGTCACGGACGAACTCTGCGGTGATTTCCTTGGGGATGCTGGCGCCGAAGCTGTGGCCGCCGTGCTGTTCCTTGAGCAGACCGGCGGCGCGAGCTTCGGCCAGTTTCATGTTCTCGCGGATGGCGACGTATTCCATCTCGGCGGTGATGATGCCCTGGCGCGCGTAGTGCATCTGGCTGACGTTGGCACCGGCCTTGGCCCGACGCGGGTTGCGCACGTGGGCGAAGCGCAGTTTGGTCAGTTCCGGGTCATCGAGGCGCTGCTGGCCGAAATGCGAGCTGAGGCCGTCGAGGCGCTCGGTATCGCCGCGATCGTCAATCCAGGCGGAGCGCACATCGCCCAGGCCCTTGCGCACGTCGATGGTGACGGCGGGGTCGGTGTAGGGGCCGGACGTGTCATAGACGGTCACCGGGGCGTTGATCTCACCCCCGAAGTCCGTAGGCGTGACGTCCAGGCTGATCTCGCGCATCGGCACGCGGATGTCCGGGCGAGAACCCTGAACGTAGATTTTTTGCGAACGGGTGAAGGGTTGCACGGATCCGGAATCGACTTTGGCCGATTCGCTCAGGTGCACGACGGATTTTTCTTGTTTACTCATCACGGCTCTCCAGACAGCATCCAGCGGCGGAATGTCGGAGCGAACCTGAATGGCACGGATGCACCTTGGACGGTGCTGTGCTGGGTCTCGTGCAGCCGCTCGAATGCTCGAACGACGACCCGGACGCAGCACAAGAGGACTCGCCGGGTGGACGAGAAATCTTGTTCCCTACGCAGGCATCAACCTGATCAGGTTCAACGGGATCCGGAATTATCCGATCTCAGCCTCTTAACGCAAGGCACCCCGACAAGAACCCGGCCAGTCTAGTCAAGAGCGCCGCGCATTGCCAATGCAATGTGCGTGAACGGTATTTGGCGCAAATGGCCGATTGTTGCCGGACGGCCACGCAACTACACTCGCAACGCCCCCTCTAACCAGACTTCGCCCTCAAGGATTGAATCAATGTTGCGCAAATTCTCACTGGCGCTTGCCGTGTCCTGCGCCTCCCATGCCAGCGCATGGGCGGCCGAACCGTCGCTGGCGAGCAACACCGATCTGGTGAGCGTTTATCAGGAAGCGGTCAGCAACAACGCCGATCTGGCGGCTTCCCGCGCGGACTATGCCGCCACCCGCGAAAACGTGCCTCAGGCCCGCGCCGGTCTGTTGCCAAACCTGTCACTGGGCAGCGATATCAACAACACCCGTACCGCGCTGGACCAGCCACAGCAGGTACTCAACCGCAGCGGCAATTCGTATCGAGCCACCCTGAATCAGCCGATCTTTCGCGCCGACCGCTGGTTCCAGCTCAAGGCGGCGAAGTCTCAGGACGAGCAGGCGGCGCTGCAGTTGTCCGCCACCGAGCAGAATCTGATCCTGCAGAGCGCCGAGAGTTATTTCGCCGTGTTGCGCGCCGAGGACACGCTGGCCGCGACCAAGGCCGAAGAAGCCGCCTTCAAGCGTCAGCTGGATCAGTCCAACGGCCGCTTCGATGTCGGCCTGTCGGACAAGACCGATGTCCTGCAATCCCAGGCCAGCTACGACACCGCCCGCGCTTCCCGGCTGACCGCTCAGCGCCAGGTCGATGACGCCTTGCAGGCCTTGGTGACCCTGACCAACCGCGAGTACATCGCCCTGCAGGGGATCGTCCACACGCTGCCGATCCTCACGCCGAGCCCCAACGATGCCAAGGCCTGGGTCGACACCGCCTCGCAACAGAATCTCAATCTGCTGGCCAGCAACTACGCCGTCACCGCCGCCGAGGAAACCCTGCGCCAGCGCAAGGCGGGCCACGCACCTACGGTAGACGTCGTGGCGCAGTACGAAAAAGGGGACAACGACAACTTCCAGCTCAGCAACCCGACCGAAACTCCGGGGCTGGTCTATGGCAGCGACGTGTCCCGGCGCTCCATCGGCGTACAGGTCAACATTCCGCTCTACAGCGGCGGCATGGTCAGCTCTCAGGTTCGCCAGGCCTATCAGCGCCTGGTGCAAAGCGAGCAACAGCGCGAAAGCCTGCGCCGCCAGGTGGTGGAGAACACCCGCAACCTGCACCGCGCGGTGAACACCGACGTGGAGGAAGTGGCGGCCCGCAAGCAGTCGATCATCTCCAATCAGAGCGCCGTCGAAGCCACCGAGATCGGCTATCAGGTCGGCACCCGCAACATCGTCGATGTCCTCGATGCGCAACGCCAGCTGTACGCCTCGGTGCGCGACTACAACAACTCGCGCTACGACTACATCCTCGACAACCTGCGCCTCAAGCAAGCCGCTGGCACCCTCAGCCCGCAGGATCTGCAGGACCTGGCCCGTTACCTCAAACCCGATTACAACCCGGACAAGGACTTTCTGCCGCCGGATCTCGCTGCCGCGGCGCAGGCGCTGCTGGCGCCGCCCAAGAAAAATAAATAGTGCCTTTCACATCGCACGCAGCAACGCCCGAATGGGCAAGAACATAGGTGTGCTGCAGTAATCGTTCGGTGCTTCCATCGGGTTGAAACCAAGCCGCTGATAAAACCGCACGGCATCGGGTGGGGCGTCCAGATAGATCCCCTTGATGGGGATTTCACTGTGGACCCTGATGCTCTGCAGGAAAAACTTGCGCAGCAATTGACGACCGACACCCCCGCCCTGATGTGCCCTGTCTACCCCAAGCATGACCAGGCGAACCACGGCAACTTGTGGCAGCAGGTTGGCCGGCGCGACGAGATCTGCAACATGTTGGCGATCCAGCGAACACAGCGTCAATGTGCAGATTCCGATCACCTCACTCGAGGCTGATACAGCCGCTATCCCAGAGACATTCTCGCTACGCAGCGAGCGCCTGAGACCTTTCCTGAAGTAGCTGTTGATCACATCGACGCCACAGTCGAAGCCTCTGGGAAATTGGTAACGGTCATAGTTGGCGAGCAGTTGCCCCTCGATTGTGTAAGCCTCAGGCACTGCGATCGGCCGAAAAACCCCTCATGAGGTCCTTGAGCTGCTGAGCAGGCTCGACGATCGCTTCTGCGGCGAGGATTTCGTGCAGTCGCGAAAATCCTTGGGCGGACAACTCGATTCGCTGGTGGCGCTCCATGACTGCTTCAGCCTTCTCGAAAGCAGAAGCGATGATGAACGATGTCATGTCCTGGCCAGACAGCATCGCAGCCTTGCGGATGAAGTCCTTGGCGATGTCTGTGGTTTTGAGTTCAAGCCTGGCGGTTTTGGGAGCGCTCAGGCTTTCGTCGAGCTTGGACATGGAGAAGGCCTCCAAGGCTTTGTAGGGGTAGTAACCGTATGCCTCACGGACCTCGAACCCTATGCGGGTATCCGCCATATCAATAAAGTTATGCATCGTTTCTCTTTCCTCGAAGTGCCAGCGGCCATTGTGCACAAACGAGGAGGGCCACGATGTCAGCCTATTCGGCTATAAAAGAAGGAATAGCCGCAGATACAGGGGCGCTGTTTCCCAGGGTCTCGTAGGAAGCTTCTGAAAAGGCGTTGGGATGCCCCCCCGCCATTCAGATCAACCGTGCCAACCCCGTCAGCAAACGCTCCAACGCGCCCTGGTTGGCCTTCATCACCGTCACCCCCGCCGCGCCCATCCTCGCGGCGTCGCGGGGCAGTTCGATCAGGCGCTGAACGGCGGTGGCCAGGCCATCGGCGTCGTCGATTTGCTGCAGGGCGCCGGCATCGCGCAGCATCGCGGCGATTTCGAGAAAGTTGAACAGGTGCGGACCGCTGAGCACGGGTTTGGCCAGCGCCGCCGGCTCCAGCAGGTTGTGCCCGCCGTTGGGCACCAGGCTGCCGCCGACGAAGGTGATGTCGGACAGGGCGTAGAGAAACAGCAGTTCGCCCATGGTATCGCCGAGCAGCACCGAGACCGTGACGTCGACGGGCTGGTCGAGGGAGCGCCGGGCCGTGGCAAAGCCCTGCTGGGTACACAAATTGAAGACGTCATTGAAGCGCTCCGGGTGGCGCGGGACCAGAATCAGCAGCGCATCGGAGTGTGTCGCGAGCAGTTGGCGATGGGCCTGGAGGATGACTTCGTCTTCGCCTTCATGGGTACTGGCGGCGATCCATACAGGGCGAGCGGTAGCTTGCCACTGGGCGCGCAATGCTTCGGCTCGCGCCACCAGCGCTGGATCGAGGGTCAAATCGAACTTGATCGAGCCGGTCACCTGCACGCATTCAGGCCGCGCGCCGAGCTGCCGAAAGCGCTCGGCCTCGGCTTCGGTCTGGATCGCCAGCAGGCTCATTTGCGCCAGCATCGGCCGGGTCAGGCCAGCGAAGCGTGCATAACCGCGGGCGGAGCGTTGCGACAGGCGGCCGTTGGCCAGTGCTACGGGAATGCCGCGGCGGGCGCATTGATGGATATGGTTGGGCCACAGCTCGGTTTCCATGATCACCGCCAGCCGGGGCCGCAGGTGATCGAGGAAACGCGCCGAGGCCCACGGCAGGTCATAGGGCAAGTAACAGTGCTGGATGCGCGGCTCGTTGGCGAACAGCGCCAGGATGCGCTCGCTGCCGGTGGGCGTCATGCAGGTCACGGTGATGGACTGTTGCGGGTAGCGCTCGAGCAGCTCACGGATCATCGGCGCGGCGGCGATGCTCTCGCCCACCGAGACGGCGTGCACCCAGATGCCGCCCTGCTGCATCGTTGGCAGGCCAAAACCGAAACGCTCGCGGACGCGTCGCGCATAGGCCGGCGCCTTGCGCGCGCGCAGCCACAGACGTATCGCGACAATCGGCAGGCCGAGGTGAAACAGCAGGGTGTAGAGAGTTCTGTTCATGGCGGCGGAGTTTACCTTGGCGGTTGTGGCTTGGCACCTGTGGTGGTCTTACGGGCCTCTTCGCGGGCAAGCCTTGCTCCCACAGCTGTACGACTCCGGATTTTGGGAGCGAGGCATGTTCCCACAGTCGTACGGCTCCGAATTGCGGGAGCGAGGCATGCTCCCACAGTCGTACGACTCCGAATTGTGGGAGCAGGGCTTGCCCGCGAAAAGGCCCGCGAGGACGACATCGCCGGCTAGCCTGACGCCCCTCATCCAATCGCCTGCAACTCCAGCGCAAACCGCTGCGCCAACCACTGCCCCGCCGGCCCCAATGGCGCATCCCGCCGCCACGCCAGCTCCACCACCAAGGGCGGTGGCGCCCAATCGCTGACCAGTTCGACCATCGAGCCCTGATACGCCGGGTATTGCACCACATGGCGCGGCAGCCACGCCCAGCCCAGGCCACAGCGCAGTAGCTCGGCGATCATGTAGAAGCTGTCGGCACGCCAGATTTGCGGGCTGATCGCCTCGCCGCCGGGGAAACCGCTGCTCTGCACCGCAATCAGTAGCTGCCGATGCCGGGCCAATTGCTGACGACTCACCCGTGGCTCGCGCGCCAGCGGGTGGCCGCTGGCGCACACGGTAACCATCTCGACCTGCCCAAGCGCGCGTCTCTCCAGTTCGGCCGGAATCTGCTCGTGGCGAAACAGCAGCCCCAGGTCGGCATGGCGGTCCACCAGGCGCCGAGCGACATCGCCCTGGGCGGCGTTGGCGATTTGTACCTGCACCGCCGGGAAGGCGCCGGCAAACGCCTCCAGCCCGTCGATCACCGGCTGATACGGCATGGCCTCATCCTGAGCCAGACGCAGCTGCGCCTCCTGCCCGCGCATCAACGCCAGCGCCCGGCCGTCCAGGCGCTCGCACTGGCGCAGGACCTCGCGGGCTTCATCCAGCAGCGCCCTGCCCGCCTCGGTCAGTTGCGGCTGGCGGCCGCTGCTGCGCTCGAACAGCACCACCCCGAGGTCCGCTTCCAGCAAGGCGATGGCGTTGCTGACCGCAGACTGGGCACGATGCAGATCCCGCGCGACCGCCGAGAACGAACGCTGCTCGGCGACTTTGACGAACAGGCGCATCTGTTCGAGATTCCACTGGGTTTGCGCCATTGCACCTATCTCCATATCAGATAGGTAATGACTGTACCGCATCTGACGAACCCGCGAAAATATCGCCATTACCTGTAGCGAGGTGGCTTGCCCCCGATCACGGTGACCCCTGACACACTGCAATCGGGGGCAAGCCCCCTCGCTACAAGGTTGCCATCTATTTTGGAGATATATCATGACCGCTTACTACTACCTCGCCATCGCCATCTGCGCCGAAGTCATCGCCACCGTTTCGATGAAGGCCGTCAAAGGCTTCAGCACGCCGTTGCCGTTGATTCTGGTGATCGCTGGCTACGCCACGGCCTTCTGGATGCTCACTCTGGTGGTGCGCAGCATCCCGGTAGGCGTGGCCTATGCGGTCTGGGCGGGCATGGGCATTGTCATGGTCAGCATCGCCGCGTTGTTCATCTACGGGCAGAAGCTCGATGTGCCGGCCATGGCGGGCATGGCGCTGATCGTCTGCGGGGTGGTGGTCATCCAGTTGTTTTCGAATACGGCGGGGCATTGATCAGCTCAATCCCTGTAGCGAGGTGGCTTGCCGCCGATGGCGGTGTGTCAGGCGCAACCAGGCGGCTGATCGATTATCGGGGGCAAGCCCCCTCGCTACATTGATCGTCCCTGTATACTGGCGCACTGTTTCTGCCATCGAGGTCCCCTGCATGCCATCCGCTCTCAACACTGACGTCCTGATCGTCGGCGCCGGCGTCGCCGGTCTGTGGCTCAATGCGCGCCTGCGGCGCCTGGGCTACTCGACTGTGCTGGTAGAGCGTGGCGGCCTGGGGGGCGGGCAGAGCCTCAAGTCCCAGGGCATCATCCATGGCGGCGCCAAATACGCCCTGCATGGCGCCCTCACCGGGGCGTCGGAAGCCATCGCCCAGATGCCCCAGCGTTGGCGCGATGCCCTGGCCGGGGAAGGTGAAGTGGATCTGCGCGGCGCCCGGGTGCTGTCCCAGGCGCACTACTTGTGGTCGCCGGGCACTCTGGCCGGCAACCTCACCAGCTTCTTCGCCAGCAGGGCCGTGCGCGGCCGGGTCGATCAGGTCAAAGGCGACCAGTTGCCCCCGGCGCTGCAGGACAAAGCCTTCAAGGGCAAGGTCTATCGCCTGGCCGAGCTGGTGGTGGATGTGCCCAGCGTGATCACCCGCCTGGCCGAGTTGGGCGGCGACAGCCTGCTGGCCGGCGAACATATCGTGCCGCTGCTGGAGGATGATCGGCTCTGCGGGCTGGTGGTCGACGGGCGCGAGATCCGTGCCCAGCGCATCGTCCTCAGCGCTGGCGAAGGCACGGCCGACCTGCTCCAGGCGCTGGACATCCAGCAGCCGAAAATGCAGACCCGCCCGTTGCACATGATCCTCGCCAAGGGCGCCAGCCTCAAGCCGCTGTACGCCCACTGCCTGGGTGGCGGACCGAAACCGCGAATCACGGTGACCACTCATCCAGCCGCCGATGGCCAGTGGGTCTGGTATCTGGGTGGCGATATTGCCGAAGCCGACGGCGTCGCCCGCGAGCCGGCTGCGCAGATCGCCGCCGCGCGCAAGGAGCTCGGCCAGTTGCTGCCCTGGATCGACCTCAGCCAGGTGCAATGGGCCACCCTGCGGGTCAACCGCGCCGAGCCTGCGCAGTCCGGACTGGTGCGCCCGGACAACGCCTTCCTCGCTGAACAGGGCCGCCTGCTGGTGGGCTGGCCGACCAAGCTGGCGCTGGCGCCGGACTTCGCCGAACGGGTGATCGGCGCGCTGCAGCGCGATGCCATCGTCCCCGGCGCCGCCTCGCCATTGCCCGGCCTGCCGCGCCCAGCGCTCGGTCTGACCCCTTGGGAGCAACTGCTGCCATGACCATTGCCACCCTGCACGACCTGCATCGCCCGCTGGGCAGCACCGGCCTGATGGTCTCGCCATTGGGCCTGGGCACCGTCAAGCTGGGCCGCGACCAAGGGGTCAAATACCCCAATGGCTTCACCATCCCCGACGATGATCAAGCGCGCGCCCTGCTTAACCAGGCGCGCGGTCTGGGCATCAATCTGATCGACACCGCCCCCGCCTACGGCATCAGCGAAGAACGCCTGGGCCCCCTGCTGCGCGGCCAGCGCGACGGCTGGGTGATCGTCAGCAAGGTGGGTGAGGAATTCGAAGGCGGTCAGTCGCGCTTCGACTTCAGCGCCGAGCACACGCGGCTGTCGGTCGAGCGTAGCCTGAAACGTCTGGAAACAGATCATCTGGAAATGGTCCTGGTGCATTCCGATGGCAATGACCTGTCGATCCTCGAACAGACCGGCGTGTACGACACCCTCGAGGCACTCAAGCGCGAAGGCAAACTGCTGGCGTTCGGGTTTTCCGGCAAAACCGTGGCCGGCGGCCTGAAAGCGCTGGAACGCGGCGATTGCGCCATGGTCACTTATAACCTGAGCGAACAGCAGGAAGCCCCGGTCATCGCCCATGCCCGGCAACATGGCAAGGGCATTTTGGTGAAGAAAGCCTTGGCCAGTGGTCACGTCTGCCTCACGCCTGGCATCGACCCGGTGCGCGCCAGCTTCGAATTGTTGTTTGACCACCCAGGCGTTGCCAGTGCTATTGTCGGGACGATCAACCCGCTGCACCTTGCCCACAACGTCAATACGGCGGCGTCCGTGCTACGCCGCCCTTAGCGCCGCCGTCGCGGCCGACCCCGACGCCAGAAGGAGCCGACATGCCGCGATTGCTTAAAAACAAGAATCCCAGCAACTTCAAGACCCTGCCGCTGTTCGTCGAAGCCACTGCCGATTCCCTGAGTTACGAAGGGGTCGGCATGCCGCTGAATTTTTCCCAGACCCTCGAGCGCCGCAAGCCGATCGACATCAGCGATCCGCAGCGCTTCTGCGTGGAACTGGCCAATCTCGGTGTGTCGGTGCGCCTGACCCTCAACTGGCAGAACCGCGACTATTGGGTGCTGGTGCGCCAACGCCGCGAGGACCGCGGCGATGTAGTGCTCAAGCTGATCTCCGGCTACGTGCCCGCCCACGAACTCAATCTGCCGCTGCACACCGCGGTGCAGGAAGTGGCCGAAGAGTGTCTGCTGGAAACCCCGGACGGCTGGCTCAATGGCCGCTTCAAGGACACCTGGCTGCCAGCCCCTTACGAGCCGGCCTTGCGCTATCGCGAGTCCGCGCCCTTTGCCCTGAGCCCACGCATGGGTGCCGCCAAGCCGGTGCGCTGTGGCAGCCTCAACCTGATCGAACGCCCGCGCGCCTACGTGCATCTGCCCACCGCGTCCTTGCAGCTGGTCTACGACCTGCGCCTGGAAATCCCTCGGGAGGCCAAGGTGTTGAGCCTCTTTCATGTCGACGAGAAGCTCGACAAAGGCCAACTCGAGGCGCGCCTCGACCGCCGCCGCCCGGATCTCTACCTGCTGCCGCTGCTGGACGGCAAGCCGGTGCCCAAACTCTATACCCTCAAGCGCGACAAGCTGGTCCCGGCCAGCACTCGCGGGGTGTTTCTAGCCGAAAGCTTCGCCGCCCAGGACGGCTGGGTGGTGCGCGATGAGCGGATTCGCTGGAAGGACTGGGTCGAGCAGCAAGGGCTGGTACTGCCGAAAAACCAGCGGACCGGCCTGGTGCGCCTGCGGGTCAAGGCGCGCAAGCTGGTGCGCATGGTACGGGGCCATCTACCGGGCTGACGCCGGGTCAGCCCCGACGCTTGTCGGCCCAGGTGCGCAAGCGCGCGAACAGATGGAAATAACGATTTTCGCGCTTGCCCATGCCGTGCTTGCCGGAGAAGTCCTCTTCGGCATAAGCGCCGTTGATCCGCACCCGTGACGCGGTGGTCGGCAACAGGCACACCTTGGCGTCGGCGCCCTGCAGGACGAATTTCAGCAAGCGTTCGGAGTGCAACTTGCGCCCCGTGGCGGCGCAGAACTGGAAAATCTGCTCGATCCGTCGACCATAGGCGCGATAGACATCCCGCCCGCAAATGGCGAACCGATCATTGAGTCCGCCCCACCATTGCCAATCGGGGATATAGGCATTCAAGCGCCGCGCCTCGGCCTGTTTGAACACGTAGCCGGGTAGCGCGTTGTGGTACTCGATGTCGGGCCGGACGAAGACCACGAAGTCCGGCTCGAAGGCTTCGACCATGGCCGTGACAGCATGCAACGAGTTGAGCTGCAGGATGAGGTTGCGCACCGAAGCATGCTCGTCGGCCCAGGTATCCCCCAGCGCCTTGATCCGCTCGAACTCCCAGCGCTCCAGCACACCGTCGTTACGTTCGAGCACGCCGGTCATGGCCGCGAACGGCGCGTAGTTGTCGGCCACCAACGCGCCCTGCTCGCCGGAGCGCAGGTTCTGCACGCTGTCGACCTGATACAGGTGATAGAAGCACTGCACCTGCGCATCCGCCGGAATTTGTGCCAGCACCTGTTGCTGGATCGAAGGGAAACAGATTGCCGAATTCCTGGGAATTCCAAAAAACGCGACCGCCACTTTCAACACAGCATTGCACCTTGAACCCGAAACAAAGAAAGTCGCCGTCTCAGCGACGCTTCAACATACGTTGCCACCAAGGGCGCTTTTGCAGGGCGATCGTCTCGACGTCCGCCGCCGCCAGCCAGGCGCGCTCGTAATCCCAGGCATGGCCGTTCCACAACTTTCCGGCCTCGTTCGAGTAGCCGAGGGTGAGCAACCTGTACTTCAGCCCCTGCTCACGGCGTAGCCAATCGAACAGCACCAACGCATTGAAACCTGTGGTCGGGCCGACGAAGCGCTTGCCGTCGGCCCGGGCTACCGGGTAGTTCCACAACGCTGGCAAGGGAACACGTTCACGTAACAGGGTGACATCGGCCAGTGCCGACATGGCATCGGCAACGCCCACCAGTACCGTGAAGCAACGCGCCTGAGGAGTCTGCCACAGGGCTTGTACCTCGGGCGAATAGGGCAGACCGAAAAAATAGTGGTCCGGCGCATTGAAGCCGTGCACGAAGACGTTGGTCCAGCGGCTGCTCAGCAACGGCCATTTGAGGCAGAGATTGAAGCTCACCAGCACATCACGCGGCCCGAGTTCGAGGGCCTCGAAGTCCACCGCTTCGATCGCTGGATTGTTGGCCACCAATACCACCCGCTCGGCATCGCGCAGGCAGCTGAGCAGGCGCTCGGCCACAGCAGCGAGAATATCCTGATCACCGCCGGGCAAGGCGCTTAGGTCCATCTCGGTCCCCGTCACTGTTCCGGCACCTGCAGCCCGTAGCGCCAGCGCACCCACTGCCGCGTCAGCCAGCCCGGCGCCTGCCAAGGGCGCATCGGCGCCTGAATGGCCGCGGCCAGGTCGCGGCCGACCCGGGCGAAGCTGTAGTGCTCGCGGGCGAAGGCCTGGCCGTTGGCGGCGATACGTTCGGCCAGCGCCGGATCGCGCTGCAGCAACGCGAGTTTTTCCAGCGCCTCGGCCTCGGAACGGTAGAACACCACGTTGTGCATGTCCTCGAAGCCCAGCAGATGATCTTCGTCGCCCTGGCTCCAGGCCAGCAACACGCAGCCACAGGCCATGGCTTCGAAATTCTTGATCATGAACTCGCCCATACCGATGTCGGCACTGACGAACACCTTGATCCGGTTGAGCGTCTGCAGGTACGCCTCGCCCGACTCGGTGCGGGTGACCAGCATCCCGGTCTTGCTCGCCATCGACTCGAGAATCGCCTTGCGCTGCGCGTATTCCTTGCTTTTCAGGCTGCCAAGGAAGCCCACCGGAATATCGCGTTCGCGCCCCAGGTTGTGCAGCATCTGC
This sequence comes from Pseudomonas sp. GW821-FHT01A09, assembly GCF_058986725.1. Lineage (NCBI taxonomy): Bacteria > Pseudomonadati > Pseudomonadota > Gammaproteobacteria > Pseudomonadales > Pseudomonadaceae > Pseudomonas > Pseudomonas sp. GW821-FHT01A09. The sequence goes on along the minus strand of NZ_JBYSWB010000018.1, from coordinate 40,268 downwards.
TCGTCATAGCCCTTGGACACGAATACCGCGTCGATGCCCTCGATCTGCATGCGCTGCGCCACCACGGCGCCGGACAGCAAGGCACGACACGCCGGCAAGCGGCGGTAGAGGCGCGAGTACATGTGCTGATACTTACTGTCGGGCATGTAGTTCTGGTAGGCGTCGTGCTCGAGGAACATCAGCCCCGGCACGCATCGCAGCACTCGCAGTTGTGGAACGAGGCGCTTGACCCGGGAAAAGATCACCACCCGATCGAAATCCTGATGATTCACCGAGGCCAGAAAGGCCCCCAGGTTCATCTGCTGCGCCTTGCTCAGGCGCTGAATCACGCACTCGCCACAATGCTGGCGGACGATGTCGTACAGACGATCGAGCAGCACGCGCTGCTCGTCCATGACCAACAACATGACCCTCATACCTGCGCGCCCCTCATACCCGCACTCACCGGCTGCGAATTTTATCGACGATAGCGGTGGTGGAGCTGTTTTCCACCAGCCCGAGCACCTTCACCGTGCCGCCGTAGGCCGAAACGATGGAAGCGCCCACGACCTGTTCGACCGAATAGTCGCCGCCTTTGACCAGCACGTCCGGACGTACGTGAGTCAGCAGGTTCTCGGGGGTGTCTTCGCTGAAGCTGATGACCCAGTCCACCGCGCCCAGCCCGGCCAGTACCGCCATGCGCCGGTCGACGCTGTTGATCGGCCGGCCCGGGCCCTTGAGCCGCGAGACCGAGGCGTCGTCGTTGACCGCCACGATCAACCGATCGCCCTGGGCGCGTGCCTGTTCCAGATAGGTCACGTGGCCGGCATGCAGAATGTCAAAACAGCCGTTGGTGAAGACGATGCGTTCGTTATGGGCACGGGCATCGTCGATGGCCAGCAGCAGCTGGTCGAGGCTCAACACGCCACGCTCCGAGCCTTCTTCACGCTGAATGGCACGGCGCAGCTCCGGGGCGCTGATGGCGGCGGTACCGAGCTTGCCGACCACGATGCCGGCGGCCAGATTGGCCAAGGCCACGGCCTGGGGCAATTCTTCACCGGCGGCGATGGCCGCGGCCAGGGTGGAAATCACCGTGTCGCCGGCACCGGTCACGTCGAACACTTCGCGGGCGCGGGCAGGCAAGTGCAGCGCCGGGTGATCCGGGCGCAGCAGGGTCATGCCGTGCTCGCCACGGGTGACCAGCAAGGCCCCGAGGTCGAGTTCCTGCATCAGCTGTGCGCCCTTGGCCACCAGTTCGGCTTCGTCAAGGCAACCGCCGACGATGGCTTCGAATTCGCTGAGATTAGGAGTGATCAGGCTGGCACCGCGGTAGATGGTGAAGTCCTTGCCCTTGGGATCGGCCAGCACCGGAATGTTACGTGCGCGCGCGGCCTGGATCAGGGCCTGGTGGTTTTTCAACGCGCCTTTGCCGTAGTCCGACAGCACCAGCACCTTGACGCCTTCGAGCAGGGTGTCGACCTCGGCCCCGAGGGCCAAGGCGTCGGTGGCGAAGGGTTCTTCGAAATCGATACGCAGCAATTGCTGGTGCCGGCTCATGACCCGCAACTTGACGATGGTCGGCTGCTGGGCGATGCGCTGGAACACGGCGTTGACGCCGGCGGCCTTGAGGCTGTTGGACAGGCTCTCGGCGGCTTCGTCATCGCCGGTCACGCCGACCAGGGAGGCCGGCGCACCCAGCGCAGCGATATTGAGGGCGACGTTGGCGGCGCCGCCCGGGCGATCCTCGATCTGCTCGACCTTGACCACCGGCACCGGTGCTTCAGGGGAGATGCGCGAGGTCCCGCCATGCCAGTAACGATCGAGCATCACATCGCCGACTACCAACACAGGGGCCTGACCAAATCGCGGCATGGACAATTTCATGGGCAACCCACATTACAAAATGAACAGGGCGGCGATATTAGCACAGCCTCGCCGGCGCTTTTATGGGCAGTCATGCCCGCTGACAATGTGCTGCGGCGCGGTGCGATCAGTCGCTCAGGTCACGCACCCAGAACAGCTCGTGGCGACGCACGGCCTTGCGGAAAAACTCGTCTTCGCCGGTCGCCGGCCAGCGGCGTCCGGCCAGCCAGTACTGGATGCACCGACGCAGGCGCTTTTTCAGCGCGGGCCGACCTTGCAGATCGTGCTGCATGCCCAGCGCCATGGCTTTGTTGAGCTGCGTGGCGCTCGACAGCACCGGGCTCCACAGGCGATCGGCGGGCAACGCCTCGATGGCCGGCGGCAACGCCACCCCAGCGCCTGCGCGGCCCATGGGCCAGCGATCGTTATCGTGCAGATGGTTGGCGTAGAACAGCGCCTGCCGAGGCTTCCAGCTGCTGCTGGCGATAGCGGCGAACAGCGCCTGGGTGCTGGCGATATGGTCGGCATGGGGGTCGAGCTGCGGATGCGCAGTGATGACCACTTCCGGGCGATAGTGCTCCAGCAGCGCTTTGAGGTCCGCGACCAGGTTGTGCCAGGTCGGTTGGCCGTCGGCGTCGGCCGGCAGCGTCAGTGGATTATGCTGGCGCACGCTGCGGATATCAGCCTGTTGCGACTCGCGTGAGCCGAAGGCCCGCTCAGGTTCGGCGGCCATCGGCTTGAGCTGCAGGCAATAGTAGCCAAGCTGCACGCAGCGGCTGGCGTCCACGCCACCCCACAGCGGCACCGCCAGGCTGTCCCAACTGCGCAGCCGGCCCTTGAGCTCGGCGGCCTGGCTGAGGCTCAGCCCCAGCCGCTGGTAGTGCTCGGCCTCGATCTCGCCCTGGGTCAGGGTGACGATGCTGGCTTCGGCGCAGCGGCTATAAAGCCCGAACGCGGCCAGCTCGGCGTCGTCGGCGTGGGGAGCGATAATCATCACCCGGCGTTGGGCAAAATCCTCGTTCGCCTGCACAAAAAGCCGCGCTTCGGGCGCTACCCGGCACAGCGATCCGCGCACCTTCAGCTTGCCAGCGGCCAACGCTTCGGCCTGGCCGGACAGGTTCAGGTAACGCCGACCGCGCACCCCGCGCTCGAATTCCTGGCGATCGTCGCCGATCAGCACGGCCGGATCGACCCAGCGCCCGAACCAGGTCGCGCGCAAGCGCACTTCCAGCACCAGGGTTTCACCCGCTGCGGCGGGTCGGTCCAGGGTCAACAGCCCCTGGGCATCGATGCGCGCGTCCTGGATCGAAGTGCCGAAGGCGAATTCGTACTGGTAATCGTCGCTGGGGCGATAGAACAGGTGGTCGGCGAACCAGGCCTCATGGGCGATCCAACCCAGCACCAGGAGCAGCGGCACCCACCACCAGGCCGCCAGCACGCCGATCAGGATGAGCACCAGCAAGGCCACCAGCAGGGCGATGCGCTTGTTGCGTCGATGGGCCTTGAGTAGCCGTTGCTTGCGTTCGCTCATGCTTTACACCTGGTAGGCCGGCACCGTATGGCACCAGCGGCCCTTGTATTCGCGGTCGGCGCGGCCAAAGGAGTAGCGCAGCGGCTTGCCCAGCGCCCGAGCATGCTCCCAGGCCTCCTGAGTGTTGACGAAGCTGAGCACGCTGCCGGGGCTGAAATCACGGCTTTGCGGATCGACACCACCATTGATGTACTCCAGCGACACCCATTTTGGCGCCTCGACGCGATAAAGAATCTGGATCGCCACCGGCGCGTCATCGAGCAGCACCACGGAGCCGGTCATGAACTCGCGCAGCAACTCGAACACCTCGGCAAGTCTGGCCTTGCCCGGCACCTCGAAGCCCCAGCGACGCTGGAACAGATCGGCGTAGATGGCCGCTTGCTCGACAGCCGACAGCTGCGCCATCGGGCTCAGGCGCCCGCCCGCCTCTTCCAGCAGACGCTGTTCGCGGCGCTGGTTGTAGCGAAACTTCTTGGAATAGTCTTCCGGCGCGCGGGCCAGCGCCAGGCCCTGAGGCAGGGGCTTTAACCCGCGCACCTTGCCGACATTGAGTTCGGACACGTAGCGCATGCGCTGACGCACCTCGACCTGGGCATCGTCGGCAATCGGCAGAATGACCTCGGCGTTGCCCAGATCGAACAGTCCGCGCTTGCCGGCGCGCTTGAGCACGTCCTTGGACAGCGCCAGATGCTGACCCCAGCACGGCACCGCAGCCACCAGCTCGCCGTCGCGCTCCCAGCCAAGGTAGCGCACCGGAATGTCGGCCAGTGCGGCGAGGCGCTCGAGCACTTGCGGATGGGTCGCGACGCTGCCGCCGAAGCGGTCCCAGGCCTGTGCATAGGCCTGGCTGTCAATCACCGTCCAGCCACGCTCGCGCCAGGCGCGAAGGGCCCTCAGCATACTTCGACCGAGTGTGGCGGCACAGCGTCGTCACCCTCTTTGAACTGCCGGGCGTGCAGCCGTGCGTAGTAGCCGTTCATTTCCAGCAATTGCGCATGGCTACCGCGCTCGACGATACGGCCTTGATCCATGACCAGAATCAGATCGGCCTTCTCGATGGTGCTCAGTCGGTGTGCGATCACCAGGGTGGTGCGGTTGTTCATGACGCTGTCGAGGGCATCCTGAATGTGCCGCTCGGACTCGGTATCGAGGGCCGAAGTGGCCTCGTCGAGGATCAGCACCGGGGCGTTCTTGAGCAGCGCCCGGGCGATCGCCAGACGCTGGCGCTGGCCGCCGGACAGCAACACGCCGTTTTCGCCCACCAGAGTGTGATAACCATCGGGCATCTTGACGATGAATTCGTCCGCATAGGCCTGCTGCGCAGCCGCCTGGATATCTTCCAGTGGCGCGCCAGCGAGGTCGCCGTAGGCGATGTTGTTGGCCACGGTGTCGTTGAACAGGGTGACCTGCTGGTTGACCAGCGCGATGTGCTGGCGCAGGTTGCGCAGGGTGAAATCCTGGATCGGCGTGTCGTCAAGGAGGATCTGGCCCTGAGCATGCTGGTAGAAGCGCGGTACCAAGGCTGCCAGGGTCGACTTGCCGCTCCCCGAGCGTCCCACCAGCGCCACCATCTGCCCGGCCTCGACGACAAAACTGATGTCGTCGAGCACTGGCTGTTCGGTGCCGGGATAGGTGAAGCTCAGGTGCTGCACTTCCAGGCGGCCGTTGACTTTGGCGATATCGACCTTGCCTTCATCCACCTCGTCCTCTTCGTCCAGCTGCTCGAAAATGCTCTCGGCACCGGCCACGCCCTTCTGGATGGTCGAGCTGACTTCCGACAGTTGACGGATCGGCTTGGGCAGCAGGCCGGCCATGGTGATATAGGCCACCAGCTCGCCGGCCGACGAGTCGCCACGCAGGTAGAGCACCAGAAACATCACGATGGCCATGCCGGTGTAGGTCACCAGTTGCAGCATCGGCGTGTACACGGAACCGGTACGGTTCATCTTCAGTTGACGGTCGGTATTGCTCTGGCTGGCGCTGCGAAAGCGGTTTGCTTCGTAGGCTTCGCCGCCGAAGCTGCGCACCACGCGAAAGCCCTGCACGGTCTCGGAGGCAACGTGGGTGACATCGCCCATGGCCGACTGAATACGCTTGCTCTGCTTGCGGAATTTCTTGCTGCTGCTGCTGACCATGAGCGCGATCAACGGCAGGATCGCCAGCATCACCAGAGTCAGTTTCCAGTTCATCCAAACCAATGAAATGAACAGGAACACCACCGTCAGGCCTTCGCGAAACACCACCTTGATCGCATCGGTGGCGGCACCGGTGACCATGGTGACGTTGAAGGTAATGCGCGAAATGATATGCCCGGAGTTGTGGTTGTCGAAGTAGCGACTCGGCAGGTTGAGCAGTTTGTTGAACAGCGCCACGCGCAGGTCGTGGATCAGCCCCAGGGACACCTTGGCCAGCAAGTAATTGCCGATGAACGAGCCGACGCCCTGCCAGATGGCAATGATCACGATCATCAGCGGCACGGCCTGCAGCAGCTGCAAATGCGCCAGATAGGGGTTGTTCGGGAACAGACTGGCCTCGGGATTGGACAACCCGTCGACGAAGTACTTGAGGATGTAGGCCAGGATCGGTTGCGCGGAGGCAAAGATCAGGAACCCCACGATGCTCATCGCGAACATCCCGGCATAAGGACGCACGTAACCGAGAAGGCGCAGATAGATCTTCAGCGTGGACTGCTGGGCGCGAGGGTCGGGGCTGCTCATGAGTATCCGTTGGCGAAAAAAACCAATCGTATCACAACCCTACAAACACTGAATGAACCTGCTGGGGAGCAGCGTTGTCTGCCCGTCTGGGCCGCGGACCACGCTCACTCCCGCCATTTCAAGGCCCTACCACGGTGACCGTCTTGCCCTTGCGTTGCGTGAAGCTCGCCAGCACGCGCAGCCGATGGTCGGCGATCCATGTCTGCAGCCAGGGCTCGCTCTGGTCGGCCTCGAACACGAAGTATTGATAGCGCTCGGCGTTGCCGGGGGCCGTGGCGATTTCGCGCGGGATGGTCGGCTGTGGATAACCGCGGCCGGCATAGAAGGAAATGCGCCCATCTTCGTAAAAAACCGGTGCTTGCGCATCGATATGGGCGGCTACCCATTGCCCGGTGGCGATGAAATTGGTCTTTTTCGTCCCTAGGGATATCACGTTGGCAAGCATTACCAGCAACCCCAGCACCAGCACTGCCTTGGCCAATCGCGGCCAGGCCTGAGCAAACCGGCTGAGGGCGACCGCCAGCAGCGGAATCACCATGACATCAAGAAAGCTCAGGTAACGACCAATCATGAACTGCGAGTTGATGAAAAACAGCATCATCACCACGAAGTAGGCGCCAGCGACATAGGCGAACGGCCGGAAGGCCCGCCAATACAGCTGCCAGACCCGCCACGCCCGTGGCCACAGGAACGGCAGCGCAAAGGGCCCCATCAGGTTGACGAACTTGATCAGCAACGAGGCCAGCAGGCCGAAGAAGATGATGCGCCCGGCCTCATCGACCGAATACTTGTTGACCAGAGAACTGCCGAACTGATTCGCCAATTTGTTGAAGTTGGCGAATACCGATCGTGGATCGATCAGTTGCAGCATGTAGGCAACGCGGCTGGAGTGCCAATCGATGCGCGGTATCGCCACCAGCAGCACTGGAATGAGCAATACCAGCGGCAACCAGAAAAACTCCAGGAAGGAGCGTCTCTGCCCCTTGATGAACAGATTGGGCAACTGCCACACGCCCAGGGCAACCAGCACGGTCAGGGCTTCGAGGCGGAATAGCGCCGCCGCGCCTACGGCTACATAGATAACCGCGGCGCGCAGCCAGCCACCACGGATTTCCCAGCGCAACGTCAGCCACAAGGCCAGCACGCAGAAAAACCAGAAGCCCGCTTCACGGATGATATCCCAGCGAAACTGGTTGATCGCCGGCATGGCCAGCACCACCAGACAGGCCCACCAGGTCGCTTCGGGCACACGCTGGCGAACGCAGTCGACCAGCAAGGTGCAGGTACCCGCCATGAACAGCACACAGTAAAGGTGGGCGCAGGTTTCGAGCGGCAGGTGGGTGAGCGCATGAGTGCCGGCGATCAGCATCGCGAACCACGGCCAATCGAACATCGTCAGCGCCACCCGCGCGCCCTGGACGTTCACCTGGTGAGCGATGTCCATGTAGAACGCCGCATCGCGGGCGAGGATATCGGTACCCGCAATAGCGATCAGCGACAGCAACAGGCTGGCGATGAAGGTAAACCACAGGGGCGAAAAGTTCTTTAATGCCGTGACGGGTGAGTTGCTACCCGCCGCTGAAACCACTGACCGCATGCAGATTAATCCTTGAAAAACAAGCGAATGGCCTTACGAAAGTACACCCAGCGCAACGCCTGCATTGCACTCAGGTACAACGCCCGACGATAGAAACGCCGCGCGGTCAAGCGGTCATCGTCCCGTACCGCGGCGCGGAACAGCGACAGATAGCGCTGCGCCTCATAGCGCGTGCGCAACGATTGGCATTCAGGCGGCAGCCCGGTGAAGACCTCCTGCACCATCGCCAACGCCAAGGCCTCTTCGTCACGACGATCATTGCGCAGGCTGTCAGGGTGCTTGTGAATACGTGCGATGACCTGGTCGGTCACCATGATCTGCTCGGCCGTGACCAGCAGATAGGCAAACACCGGAATATCTTCGCCAGTGCGCAGTTTTTCTGGATAAGGCCGCTGCAACAGCAAATCGCGGCGAATCAAAATGCTGCTCGGAGCGAACGAAATCCGCTTCTGGAGCAGATAGCGGCAAGTGATGGCCCTTGGCGCCATGGCCGGCACCGGCACCGGCAGGCGCGTGCGCTCACGCCCATCCGGATACACCGACACGTGGGCGCCGACAATCACCTGCGCACCCGGCGTGGCTTGCACCATGGCACGTAGAACGGCGATCGCACCGCTTATCAGCTCGTCATCGGAGTCGACAGGCAGAACGAACCGCCCGTGCGCCAGGCTGATGCCGTGATTGCGCGCCGCCGCCGGCCCCGCATTTTCTTGATGGACATATCGCACCGAAGGGTAGCGAGACACATAATCCTGGACGATCTGCGCAGTATTGTCGGTGGAGCCATCATCCACAATGATCAGCTCGAGGTCATCTGCCCACTGGCCGAGGATGGAGTCCAGGGCACGATGCAGATAACGGGCGTAGTTGTAAGTGGGTACAACTATGCTGATCACTGTAGAGGGCGGGGTCATTCTGTAACTGTATCCTTGACAACCAAGATGTCTTCCATGATCAAGTACTGCAGGTCCGACCCAAAGAACATGTTCAGCGCATCCGTGGGAGAGCAGATCATCGGCTCGCCCCGGCGGTTCAGCGAAGTGTTCAGCGATACGCCATTGCCGGTCAGCACCTCCAGTGCCTTCATCATGTCGTAATAACGCGGATTGTATTCACGCTTGAGCACCTGGGCGCGGGACGTGCCGTCTTCGTGCACCACTTCCGGCACGCGGGTCTTCCACTCTTCGGACACTTCGAAGGTGAAGGTCATGAACGGCGCCGGATGATCGATCTTGATCATCTGTGGCGCAACGGTGTCGAGCATCGACGGGCAGAAAGGCCTCCAGCGCTCGCGGAATTTGATCTGGTGGTTGATGCGATCGGCGACGCCCGGCACGCTCGGGCAGCCGATGATGGAACGACCGCCCAGAGCCCGCGGACCGAACTCCATGCGCCCCTGGAACCAGGCGACCGGATTGCCCTCGACCATGATCCTGGCGATATGCTCGGGCATGTTGTCGATCTGCTTCCAGTTCGGCTTGCTCGGATGGCGCGCACAGGCGGCGATCACATCTTCGTTGCTGTAGGACGGGCCGAGATAGACATGCTCCATCTTCTCCACCGGCACGCCACGCGCGTGGGAGACATAGGCCGCGGCGCCCACGGCGGTACCGGCATCGCCAGAAGCCGGCTGCACGAACAACTCCTTGACGTCGTCACGGGCGATGATCTTCTGGTTGAGCTTGACGTTGAGCGCGCAGCCGCCGGCGAAGGCCAGTTTGCCGGTGTCCTTAAGAATGTCGCCCAGGTAATGGTCGATCATCTGCAGGGCCAGCTTTTCGAACAAAGCCTGCATGCTGGCGGCGTAATGGATGTAGGGTTCGTCGGCGATATCGCCTTCGCGCTTGGGGCCCAGCCACTCGATGAGCTTGGGCGAGAAGTAGAAGCCCTTGCCCTTCTCTTTATAGCGGCGCAGGCCGATGACGTTGGCGTAATCGGTGTTGATCACCAGCTCGCCGTTTTCGAAACTGGCCAGACGCGAGAAATCGTACTTGCTGGCATCGCCGTAAGGCGCCATGCCCATGACCTTGAATTCGCCGTCGAGCATCTCGAAACCGAGGAACTCGGTGATCGCGCCGTACAGGCCGCCGAGGGAGTCGGGATCGAAGAATTCCTTGATCTTGTGGATCTTGCCGTTCTCGCCATAGCCGAAGAACGTGGTGGCGTACTCGCCCTTGCCGTCGATGCCGAGAATCGCGGTCTTTTCCTGGAAACCCGAGCAGTGGTAGGCACTGGAGGCGTGAGCCAGGTGGTGCTCGACCGGTTCGATCTTGATTTTTTTCGGATCGAAACCCAGTTGCTCGAGGCACCAGACGATCTTGTTGCGGTAGCGCTTGTAGCGGCGGTTGCCCATGAGGATGGCGTCGAGAGCGCGATCCGGGGCATACCAGTAACGCTTGGCATAGTGCCAGCGGGCTTCGCCGAACAGGCTGATCGGCGCGAACGGAATGGCCACGACATCGACATCGGACGGCTTGATGCCGGCCTGCTCCAGGCAGAACTTGGCGGACTCGTAGGGCATGCGATTCTTTGCATGCTTGTCACGCACGAAGCGCTCTTCTTCGGCGGCGGCGATCAACTTGCCGTCGATGTACAGCGCAGCGGATGGATCATGGCTTAGGGCGCCGGACAGGCCAAGAATCGTCAATGCCAAGGGTCGAGCCTCTATTAATCTGAAATGATGCACCGCAGCCAATCTGGGCTGCCGGCAGCTAAAGGGGCCGATTATAACCCAAACGACACCGCCTGTAGCCGCTCTGAAACCGGGGGACCCTATCGCGCTCGACACCCTAGCACAGCGTCATATCGGATTCGCTATCGCGCTGGCGGTTCAGTGCCTCGAAGGGAAAATCTTGCCCCCCCGAGCCGGGGATGCATTGACGCAAAAAGTGGCGAGCGAGGCAATCGGACTGCTTGGATAAAAATGCTTCCGGAGGTTTCGCCACTTGGGGGCTGGCAGAGAAGACAACTACCGATAAACGTCCTTCCGATGACCCGCCGAAAGCACAAGAATTCGGATCCGGCCATCATCCAGCTCACAGATGACTCTGAAATCACCCACTCGATAGCGCCATAACCCCGCCAGCGGCCCCGAAAGGGCTTTGCCGTTAAAGCGCGGATCGGTTTGCGTAGCGATACGTTCATCCATGAAACATAAAATTCGACGGGCGCTCTGCTTATCTATCTTGCGCAGCTGTCGCATTGCGGTATCGGTGTACTCAATCGTCCAAACCAAGTTTTCTTCTCACTTCGGCGCTCGAGTGTAGAGGCTCCTCCCCCTTCCTGACGCGTTCGAGGACCTCGGCGGCAAGGTAATATTCTTCCGCGTCGGCAAGGCCTTGATCGATGATTTCACGCAGGTAATAGGCTTTGGTCCGCCCGGTGCTGGCAGCCAGAAAATTGAGGCGCTGCTCGGTTTGCGGACTGAGTCGAATTGAGGTGGCCACGGATCGATCCTCGGATTGAATGCATGTATTCACTGTATCACACCTCCCTTGAACCGCTGCTCGTGTCAGCCCGTCGAATACTTTATGCAAGGGACAAATGCCGGGCTATCGGACAAGGCTGCGTACTTCGTAGGACGCTTCTGAGCTGATGCGCCGCGCCGCCCCGACCGACATCCATTTCCCCCCAACCTCCCGCCACCCGCTAAAATGCCCGCCACGCATCGCTTCCACTCCGGTACCCCGTCCCATGAAAACCCTGCTGCCCGCCCTCCAGGCGTCCCGTCTGCTGCGCTGTCTGATTCTCGGCGGCATGGCCTGCCCTACGCTGAGCCATGCCGATACGCCGGTGATCGTCCTCGACTCCAGCGTGGTTACTGGATCGCGCAGCGCGAGCAGCAGCTTCGACCTGCCGTATTCGGTGGACAGCGTCAGCCGCGAGCAGATCAACGACGGGCAGCTGCGCATCAACGCCTCGGAAGTGCTCAGCCGGGTGCCGGGGCTGGTGGTGCAGAATCGGCAGAATTACGCCCAGGATCTGCAGATTTCCTCTCGCGGCTTTGGCGCGCGCTCGGCCTTCGGCGTGCGCGGGCTCAAGCTGATCGCCGATGGCATCCCCGCCAGCACCCCGGACGGCCAGGGCCAGGCAGCGACTTTCAACCTCGACACCGCCGAGCGCATCGAAGTGCTGCGCGGCCCGGCGGCGACCCAGTACGGCAGCAACGCCGGCGGAGTGATCCAGATGTTTTCCCGCGAAGGCCAAGGCGCTCCGCGTGTAGGCGCCGAGACGCTGGTAGGCAGCGACGGCCTGAGCAAGAACCACCTGAGCGCCGAGGGCGCGGCGGATGGCGTCGGCTTTGTGCTCGACGCGTCCCGCATGGACACCGACGGCTACCGCGACCACAGCGCCGCGCGCCGCGACCAGACGTTCGCCAAGGTCAACTTCAAGCCCGACGACGACAGCAAGATGGCGCTGATCTACAGCAGCCTGGAGCAGAACGGCACCCAGGACCCGCTGGGGCAGACCTGGGCCGCGTACAAGGCCGATCCGCGTTCGGTGACTCCAGGCGCGCTGACCTACAACACGCGCAAGAGTATCGACCACCAACAACTGGGCATGAACTACGAGCGTTACATCGGCGATGCGACGCTGCAGGTCAACGCCTACACCGGCACCCGCAGCGTGCTGCAGTACCTGTCGATTCCCAAAGGCGTGGCTGCCAATACCCGCGGTGGCGGCGTGGTCGATTTCGACCGCAAGTTCTACGGCGCCAGCGTGCACTGGCTGCAACCCATCAGCCAGGCGCCTGGCGACCTGACGGTGATCGCCGGCCTGGATTACGACCGCAGCCAGGACGACCGCAGCGGTTACCAGAATTACACCGCCACCGAGCTGGGCGTCAAAGGCGCCCTGGCCCGCGACGAGGTCGACACCGCCACCAGCCTCGACCCCTTCGTGCAGGCCAACTGGGCGCTGGGGGACTGGACCTTCCAGGCCGGCATACGCCACAGCACCATGAAAATGGACGTCAGCGATCATTATTTGAGCAACGGCGACGCCAGCGGCAGCAAGGATTATCAGCAGAACAACCCCTCGGTCAGCGCCATGTACGCCTTTACCGAGAACCTGCACGGCTACGTCAGCGCCGGCAAGGGCTTCGAAACCCCGACCCAGGCGGAAATGGCCTACGCGCCGGGTGCCACCGAAGGCTTCAACTTCGGCCTCAAGCCCTCCACCAGCAAGCAATATGAAGTGGGCCTCAAGGCCAAGGTGCTCGGCGACACCCGGGTCAACCTGGCGCTGTTCCAGATCACCACCGACGACGAGCTGGTGGTGGCCGGCTCGAACAACGGCCGCACCAGCTACCAGAACGCCGGCCGCACCCTGCGCCGCGGTCTGGAGCTGGGCATCGACAGCCAGCTCGGCGAGCAGTGGAGCACGCAGATCGCCTATACCCATCTGGTGGCGCAATACGACAGCGACTTCATCAGCGGCACCACGCCCATCGACAAAGGCAACTACCTGCCCGGCGTACCGAAAGACACCCTGTTCGGCGAACTCGACTGGAAACCCCGCGACTGGGTCAGCACCGCGCTGGAAGGCATGTACCGCAGCAAGGTCTATGTCGAAGACAGCAACGAGCAAAAGCCCGCACCGGCCTATACGGTATTCAACTGGCGTGCGCGCTTCGAACAGAAGATCGAGCACTGGACCTTTCACCAGACCCTGCGCCTGGACAATCTGCTGGACCGGCAATACGTAGGCTCGGTGATCGTCGGTGACAGCAATAACCGATACTACGAAGCTGCACCCGGGCGCTCGTGGTATGCGGGGGCCGGGGTGCAGTATCAGTTTTGAGTACCTTCTGAATGCTGAGCGAGTGCGTGCGCAACGACTGTTGCGCTTCAGCGCCGCAGCCCCCTACAGATCGGTAACCGCCACACGCACCACCACCGACGGGGCCGGCACGGCGCCTTCGGCATTTTCGATGCTATGGCTGCCCACCACCGAACCCCGCCCCTGAATCGGTGTAGTCCACTTACCGGAAAAGTAGCGGGTGGGGATCAGAAAATCATGGAATTTGGCCGGATCTTCTTCAGTCGGCAGGTCCTCCTCCTGGAGCACGTGAACATCGCTGTAGGCGGTATCCGGCGTCTGCGGCCCGGTGCCGTCAAGGTTGTCATAGCCTTGCAAGCTGATAGCGATTCGGTCATTCACCGCCACATTCAGGTAATCCAGCATCACCCGATACGGCGTGCCGCCGCCGCTCTCCACCAGCACCTTGGTCAGGGCGTTGCTGGCGTTCCGTTCCGCAAAGTCGCCGCTCGGCAGGCCACCGGGACCACCGGGCAGCAAATCGGCGGAGGACACCGAGACGCCCTGCTGACCAGCGAACGTCGTATTGAAAACCGGCGACACAGAGCCGGCGATCGCACGGGACACGCTATAGCTGACCGCTATGCTGCCCGGCCCTTGGCCGATGACCTCGGCCGAGGTGGCGGTAATTTCCAAAGGTGCCCCAAGGGCCAGGTGGTCGGCCTCGATCGTCAGGCTGTCGAGCAATTCCACCGTGCCCCAGCGCACCCGAATCACATCGCCCACCGCCAGATAGGCACGATCAACAGGCGGAGGCGCCAGGTTATCGGCCTCGAACGGGATGAACACCGTTGCATCCTGCAGCGTGTCGGCAGCCGAAATCACATTGTCCACACCGCTGGCGCCACGCACCGTCACCTGACGCAAGGCCTCGTTGATGGGCGTCGAAGGGTCAGGGTCAGGGCCGGCCGGGGTGGTGATATCGACCGTTACTGGATTAGGTCGCGGCGAGGTGGCCAGCAGATCGGCGCCACGATAGACCTCGTAATACGCATCGGCGCTGTAGCGCTCGGGGATACCCGCACCACCGCCGCCGGCAACCATGGCGTAGGGGACGGAGAACGCCATGATCGGGTCGTTGCCGACATCGTCCTCGTTGATACGCAACCGGGCCGAGCGCGCGCTGCCGAGCACGAAGACAATCTCATCGCCCGGGTGGGTCTTGTCGAAGCCCGGGATGATCACCTCGACAGCCCCACGGGCATCCGCTTCGCTGATCACGCCGTCGTCGTCATGGCCATCTATTCGTGGCGCACGAAGGTTGATGGGAATATCGACCATCCTGATGTTCAGCGGCACCGGCACCGGTCGCAAAGCGCTGGCATTGCCGGCCAGGTCCCGCAGCACGTAACCGAACCAGCGCACCCCATCGCCCATGGCCAGCAGCTGATCACGGGGAATCCCCAGCGTCAGCACCTGCCCTGCCCCGCCGGCGCCCACTTGCTTGTCGGCGCTGCGCATGGCGAAACTGGTGCCGGTGAGCGGATCCAGTTGGTAATAGGGTTCTGCCCAATCGCCGTCTTCCATGCCCGTCCAGGCCGGTACATCGACGCTGAGCAGATCGTCGACCAGGTCGGCCGCCGTGACACCGAAGTCGATCACCTGCTGACTGAACGCCAGACCGGCGATGGCGGCACCGCCGGGCGCCGTGCGGTCGATGCGCAAGGGTTGCGCAGGAAAGCCTTCGTACGCGTTCCAGTCCACTGCACTGGTCACCTGGTAGGTCACGTTGTATCGCCCTTCGGCAAGCGGGCCGGGTAGATAGCGGACGATGGTGGGCCGCTGATCGCCCGGGTTGATGGGTTCGACGGCGAGATATTCGCCCTCCACCACGAGTTCGATCGGATCGTACTCATTGAAAAATGCTTCATAGGGGATATGCACTTTGACATCGCTATCGGCATGGCCGCGCAGCAGCAGGCCGTCGGCATTGCCGGGAATGACGTCGGGCAACCGACAAGGGCCGGCCACCTGCAAAGGCTGGCCGCCCTGACGCGAGTGTGCAGCTGCGGTCGCTTGCGGACGGCGACTCCGCTGTACGGCAAAACCTGTAGACGCGGAAGATAAAATACGTGAAGTGGACATGGTATTGCCCTCGACCAAACAATATATGGACGCTGGCCATATGAAATAGAAACTTCATATAGCAAGAGATTGAAAATCTATTTTCAAACCTTGATACGCAGAGAAGTATGTCTCCGACATTCAACAGGCTAGATCGAGGCACGAAAAAATCTACCCCCCTTGGAAATATCATCTATAAGTGATGTGTACATTATTTTCCAACGTACCGTCGCACCGTCAAATCATCCAGTTGCCACATAGATCGCCCCCCTTTGAATGGATTTCTTTATGAGTATTCATGTTCGAGCAAACTGCCATTGGCCATTGTTTCTGTTTATGGGCGCAACGTTCTGCTGTCCGCTGCACGCTTTCGCCGCGACACTCAGCGGACCGACCGCCAGCGCCACGGTAAACGCCGGGGATACGGCACAGAACTGGGCCGTGAGTAATGGCGCGACACTTAACGTCAACCCGGGCGGCCAGACATTGCAATTGGCGGCGACTCGCGCGGGCATCTTGAACTTGAACGGCGCCACGGTAACAGCTGCGCGCTTCGCCAATGCGATGCAACTGTCCGCGTCTACTGCCACCGTGCTCAACAGTACGCTGAGCAGCGATACCAGCAATGGCATCATCATGATCGCCAACAACCCCTCCATGCTGACACTGAGCGCCAGTACCGTAAGCGGCATCGGTCAGGGCGTCGCTCTGGGGGCTGGCAACCAGCTGATTGCGACTCAAACACAGATCAACGGCGCCGACGATGGCCGTACCGAAGCCGATCGAGGCGGCGTGGGCATCAATATCACGGCGGCCCAGGTCAGCCTCCAACAAGGCAGTAGCGCGATTGGCGCCAATCACGGAGCGGTGATGGTGGCCACCACCTCCTCTGCGCCCGCTACCGACGCGACGCTGGCGGTCGACGGCTCGACGGTACAGGGCCTGCGCGGTAGCGCGGTGCTGGTGGGGAGCGCACTCACTGCAGCGCCGGTCGATGCGACCTTGATACTCGATAACGGCGCGACCCTGATCGGCGGCAACGGTGTGGCGGTCGAGGCCGTGGCGAACTCGGCGCTGAGCCTGCAAGCCCAGGCCAGTACCCTGCAAGGCTCGTTGACCGCCACCGGCGGTGCCCAGATCGACGCCACCCTGGTACAACGCAGCACGATCAATGGCGATGTCACCGCCAGCCAGGCCAGTCAGGTAATCCTGAATCTCAGCGACAGCACCCTCAAGGGCAATGTCAGCGTGGCCGACAGTTCGACTGCCGAGTTGCAACTGCAGGCCAGCACCTGGACCGGCAATGCCAATGGCGTGGCGACCATCGCGCTGACTAACGCCTCGAGCCTGACCGGGCAACTCAACCAAGTGAATGCATTGAGCCTTGCACAGGGCTCCACCTGGGATCTGACCGGCGATTCCCAGGTAGGCACGCTGAGCCTCGACGCCAGCCAGATACGCCTCAATGGCAGCAGCGGCGGCTACCGCACCCTGCAGGCCGACACTCTGACCGGCAATGGCAGCTTTGCCTTGAACACTGACCTGGCGGCCGCCCAAGGTGACCGACTGGTAGTGAGCGGCCAGGCCAGCGGCGATTACCAACTGCTGATCCACAACAGCAACAACGGCGTCGACCCGGTGCCGGGCAGCACCCTGACGGTGGTCCAGACTGCGGGCGGCTCCGCCAGTTTCGCCGTGGCGGGGGGCGAAGTGGACGCGGGTACCTTCGTCTACGACCTGCAAAAAAACGGTGACGACTGGACGCTCGTTCAGCGCGAAACGGACAGCGGTGGAGAGGTCGTGACGCCTGGGACACGCTCGGTATTGGGTCTTTTCAGCGCCGCGCCGACCGTGTGGTACGGCGAGCTGACCACGCTGCGCAGCCGCATGGGCGAGCTGCGCCTGGGCCAAGGCACCAGTGGTCCCTGGGTGCGTACCTACGGTAGCCAGTACAACGTCTCGGCCGATGCTGGCGTCGCCTATCAGCAGCGTCAGCACGGCATCACGTTCGGGCTCGACACACCGCTGCCCAGCAGTAGCGGGCGCTGGGTGGTGGGGGTGTTGGGCGGTTACAGCCGCAGTGATCTGGACATGGGCCAAGGCACCTCGGGCCAGGTCGACAGTTACTACGCGGGCCTGTACAGCACCTGGCTGTCGGACACCGGCTACTACATCGACGGCGTGATCAAACTCAATCGCTTCCAGAACGACTCGAGCGCACAGGTCAGCGACGGCAGCCGCACCAAAGGCCACTTCCGCGATAACGGCGTCGGTGCATCGCTGGAAGCGGGCAAGCATATAAAACTGGCGAACGGCTGGTACCTGGAACCTTTCGCCCAGTTGTCGGCGTTGCACGTTCAAGGTCGCAACTACAACCTGGACAACGGCCTGCAGGCCCGCAGCAACGGCGACGACTCGCTGCTCGGCAAAATCGGCACGCACCTGGGCCGCAACATACAACTGGCCAATGGGGATGTGCTGCAACCCTATATCAAAGTCGCGGCGGCGCAGGAGTTCGCCAAGAGCAACCGCGTGCGGGTCAATGACAATGCCTTCAACAACGACCTGTCCGGGGGGCGCGGCGAGCTGGGGGCCGGGGTCATCGCCCAGCTCGCCGGCAATCTGCAGCTGCAGGCGGATTTCGACTACAGCAACGGCGAGCACATCGAACAGCCGTGGGGCGCCAGCCTGGGGGTGCGCTATGCATGGTGAGCGCGGGCAATGATCGCAACCGAATCAAGTACGGACATCCCCACTTTCAGACCCGTCCTATATCTCTGAGCCGGGGCTGATCCCAGAATTGCGCGCTTTTATCTGCCCGTCCGGCAGATGCTCCAGAGGCCGCGCCGTTATGAGTTATCTCCATTATCGCTTCACCCTGCCGACTGTAGCGGTCGGCATCGCCCTGGCGTTCGATGGCATCACCCCTGCCGCAGCCCGGGTCTTGAATGGCCCTGATCAATCGGCGGTGGTCAGCCCTGGCGACACGCCAGAGAACTGGACGCTGCGCAACGGCGCGCAGCTGCAGGTCCAAGGTGGCAGCAGCCTGGCGATCAATGCGGCGGGGTCGACCGTCGCCCTCGCCGATGCCACTGTCAGCGGCGGCGCCAGCACTGCCCTGACCATCAGCCAGGGCAGTGCGGTGATTCGCAACAGCACCCTGACCAGCGACCGCGCCGCAGCCATCAACGCCAACAACGGCACTGTCGGCCTGGGTGCCCAGGTCACGGTGGTAGACAGCGTGCTGACGGGTACCGGGCGTGGCATCAACGCGACTTACGCCAGTGAAATCAACCTGCGCAACACCCAGGTGACGGGACACGCCAGCAGTGGCGGTGGGGTCGGCGCCCAGGGCCTGGGCGCCGGTGTCTTTGGTGGCACGCTCAACGCCAGCGAAGGCAGCCGTCTATTCGGTGCCCAGCACGGTGTGCTGCTGGGCAGTGATACGCGGCCTGCCGCTCAGGCGGGTATCGCCACTCTGCGGGTCGATAACGCGCATGTCGAGGGCGGGAGCGGCGCAGCCATCGCCGTGGAGGCGACCAGCACGCCCGTCAATGCCGTCATCCTCGTGCAGAACGGCGCCACGCTGAAGGGCGGTAACGGCGTGATTCTGGAGGCTGGCGCCAATACCCAGGTCGCTTTCACCGCCGCCAACACCGCGCTCGACGGCGACATTCACGTAGCCGAGGGCTCAACGACCCGCATCACCCTGCAAGACAACGCACGCCTCACGGGCAACATGACCGGTGTCGCCGCCTTGGCGATCGACAGCGGCGCCCAGTGGCGCATGACGCAGAGCGCGGCGGTCGGCAATCTCGAGCTGAACGGCGGCCATGTCGAGCTGGGTGGTTCGGCCGGTGACTTCCGCGAACTGACCCTCGACCGCCTGGACGGCCAAGGCTCCTTCGGCCTGGGTACCGATCTGGCTGCTGGCCAAGGCGACAGGCTGGTGGTCAAGGGTGAGGTCAGTGGCAACCACCTGCTGGCGATCAAGAACACCGGCACCGATGTCGCTCAGGGCCAGGCGCCGCTGACCGTGGTGCAGACCGGCGGCGGCACCGGCCAGTTCGGCGTGATCGGCGGCCAGGTGGACCTCGGCACTTTCGTCTATGACCTCAAGCAGATCGGCGATCAATGGCAACTGGTGCAACGCCCCGGCGACGTCGTGGCGCCCGGCACCCGCTCAGTGCTGGGACTGTTCAGCGCCGCGCCCAGCGTGTGGTATGGCGAGCTGTCGAGCCTGCAAGGGCGCATGGGCGAATGGCGCAGCGGCATCGGCCAGCCTGGGCTGTGGAGCCGCGCCTATGGCAGCAGGCTCGACCTGTCGGCCGCGGCGGGCGTGGGCTATCGGCAAACCCAGCAGGGGATCAGCCTGGGCGCCGACGCCCCCTTGCCGGTTGCCCGAGGCCAGGCCCTGATAGGTGTACAGGCCGGTTACAGCCAGGCCGACCTGGACCTGCAAGCCGGCACCTCCGGCAAGGTCGACAGCTATCATGTCGGCGCCTACGCGACCTGGGTGGCCGACGATGGCCACTACCTCGACGCGCTGGCAAAGCTCAACCGCTTCCAGAATGCCTCGCAAGTGCGCATGAGCGACGGCGCGCAAGCCAGCGGCGACTACAACCACTATGGGCTGGGCTTCTCGGTGGAGACCGGGCGCCGCATCGCCCTCAACGACACGGTCGCAGTTACGCCCTTCACCCAGTTGTCGGTACTCAAGGTGCAAGGCCAGCACTACCGGTTGGACAACGGCATGGGCGCCAGCAGTAACCACGCTGATTCCACCCTGGGCAAAGCGGGTGCCAGGATCAGCCAGAAGATGACACTGCGCGCCGGGGGTACCTTGGAGCTCCACGCCAAGGCAGCGTTGGCCCACGAGTTCGTCAGCAGCAACCGCGTCAAGGTCAACGGCAACGCGTTCAACAATGACCTTTCCGGTAGCCGTGGGGAGTTGGGGGTCGGCATAGCGCTTCAGGCGTCCGAGCGCGTGCAGGCTCATGCCGAGTTCGATTACGCCAAAGGCCGCAGGCTCGAGCAGCCCTGGGGATTGAACCTTGGACTTCGCTACCGCTTCTAACTTTCAAAGGAGCGGGCTGACAGCCCGCTTTCTTGCACTGGGTCATCAATATACACACAGCCGCACTTTGAATATATTTATTCAATACTTCAACGAACAAATTATAGCCAACACGTCTGCATTTACTATTTTCCAGACGAAAATAAATAAAACTTAAAACTTGATAACCACCTATATCCCGCACTAACTTTATAGTGCGCAACGCTTCCCATCGAGCGGCGCCAAGTTTCCGAATTCAATGAAATTTTATATTCGCGCCCTCCTGTTCGAACATTTATTTTCACAGGGATTATGGCGCCTTACCGATCAAGGAAGGATAGGCACATGAACACTCTTGTCCGCTTACTCGAAGCTTCCGGCAAAACAGGCTCGTCCATTGCCATACGGGCACACAAGAAGCATTTGCGCAGCGCCGCAAAGTTACAGTCAACCACCACGACCGATGCCGGGCAACTGCTTCAGGACACGCCCCCGGCAGTGCTGCCCGCCACCATCAATGCTGATGGGCTGGTCCTGAAAGCCGACGCAGACCGGGACATCGTCGTCGAAATACCCTACTTCGAATTTTCCGCACAAGGGGACCTGGTCACCTTGTTCCTCGATAACACCGCTTTTCCTGTCGCTGCCATCGGTCCAGCAGATGGCCCCTCGAAGATTATCCGGGTCCTGCCCAATAGCGGCGCCAATCTGATTGCCGAAGGCCGTCACACGGTGACCTACCTGATGGATGACGGCTTCGGCAACGAATTCAACGGCGTCCCCCCTCAACCCCTGCGTATCGACCGCACCCCACCTGGCGGGACCACGCTGCCGCTGATCGCCTTCGATGAAGATGCGGTAGAACACGGGGTTACCGTCCATTCACTGGAAGGCGGTTTTCTGG
Organism: Pseudomonas sp. GW821-FHT01A09; assembly: GCF_058986725.1. NCBI lineage: Bacteria > Pseudomonadati > Pseudomonadota > Gammaproteobacteria > Pseudomonadales > Pseudomonadaceae > Pseudomonas > Pseudomonas sp. GW821-FHT01A09. Next base: position 18,737 of record NZ_JBYSWB010000018.1, on the reverse strand, counting down.
TGGCGACGGTGCCGGACTGGTTCGGGATGGAGGACTTCGACATCATCGAACCCTATTACACCAAGAACCCTCTGGTGGGCGCCGCATTTTACATTCCCGAGGCCTACACCGAAGTACAAGCGGGCGGCGCGGGAAATGACATTCAAGTCAAGATACCCGAGTCAGTACTCAGGGATATTGGCGACGGCCCGTTGTTCTTTGGCATAGTGCTACGCGACCAGGCCGGCAACGCCAGTGCCACGAAGCTGCAGCCGAGGCCCTTGACGCTCATCCTCGAAGGCGCACCAGTGGACACGGACCTGTCCAAACCGATCATCGCCCTATTCGAGGACGATCGCCTGATCGACGAAGCCGATGCCCGCCACCCTGTGGAAGTACAGATCCCGGGGTTCGACAAAGCCGAAGGCGGCGACACGATCATCTTCTACCTGGGCGATGCCCACACGCAGCCCATTGCGATCGACGCCTCGGAGACGGGCAACAACCCCATCCTCACCTTCGATCTGGATTACGCCCTGATCGTCGAAGCCGGCGGCGGCAATCAGCAATACAGCGTCGATGCCTACTACGAGCTGTATCGAGGCACCGCTCTGCTGGCCACCTCACCGCGATCGAACCCGATAGAGGTGAACATCACCACCCCCGGCGGAGTCGATCCAGATCCGCAGACACCCGAAAACGAAAACCTTCGCCGCCCCACCGCAGTGGGGGATAGCGGCACCGACAATTACATCAGCCAGGACGACATCCTCACCGATGCCACTGTGTTCGTGCCCTGGTTCGCCACCGACGACTCCGGCTCGGACGTCGAATACTTCGAAGAGAATGACGTCGTCACGGTTCAGTGGGGCAGCGTGAAGCTGGCCGATACCCATACCATCAGCGCGACGGACATAAGCGATCGGATTCCACTCCAACTGACCGCCATCCCCGCCGAAATGGCCAGCGGTGGCGCAGGCCATATAAACGTCAGCTACACCGTCAGCCGCAAACAGGGGACAGACCTGATCAACGCTTCGTTGTCACCGGCGCAGTCGGTTGAAGTGATTTCGACAGCGTTGCTCCCGGGCGGGCCGGGTGGGCTGGATGTCGGGACCTTCACCGAAGCGAACGCCCAAAACGCGCTCAACAGGGCGACAGTGGAAAGCGGCGGGGGTACCCCGTTCAGGGTGATGCTCGACTACACCAATGTCGCCGAGGACGATGAAATCGTTTTGACGCTGCAAGGCTACTACTCCCTCGACGGCACTGGTACGCAGACGCCCGATACCCTGCGCCGCTTGACCTATACAGTGCCAGACCCCACCGGTGGCGCCGCCAAGTACCACGACTTCCTGATCACGACGGATTACTTTGCCGGCAAATGGGATCTGCTGCCAATTGGGCGTGGCTCGGTAACGGCGAACTACACCATCAGAAACAGGCACGGCATCGCCAACGCGCGCGAGCAACTGGTCAGAGTGGCAGTGACCGACCTTTAACGCCAAAACTAACGCCAAAACGCCAGCGCTGCGCAGCGGCAGCGCCTCTTCGAGGTACCGACAACATGCGCAACCCACCTCTGACCTTACTGCACGCGATTCACAAAGCGTTCAGCGCCAGACAAGCCAGCGCTGGCGCCCAGCCCGGAGAGCATGGCCATCCCGGCCTGTTTCACGACGGCGTCACCGGTAGCCTGCCTCCTCCGATCATCCCTGCTCTGATCAACCAGGGTGGTGTCGGCCAGCAACGCTGGGAATCGGGCGTCGTGGATATCGTCATCCCCTTGTACGATTTCTATGCTCAAGGCGACAACGTGGTGCTGTATGTCGACGACGCCTACGTGGATGACCAGACGGTACGCGACAGCGATGCGCAGCTGGTGTTCGCCGCGCCGGTCCGCGCATTCAATCCGTCACCCACTGCCCCCGACTATCAGGCCGACGTGCATTACCACACCATCGACCAGCTAGGCGGCAACGTGACCGCTTCACGCTCCACCCTGCTGCCGGTAAAACTGACCGTACCGGGTGCCCCGCCCGACGACCTGCCTCCCGGAACGATCGTCAATAACAACCTGGCCCGCCCAGTGGGCGTTCCCGCCGAGCTCACGCCAGTAGCGGGCGTCGACCTGCCGGTGCTGATCCCACCCTATCGCTACATGGCCGCCGGGGACGTCATTACCCTGTTCTGGGCAGGGGCAGCCATCCCCCACCCACCGCTGACCGCCGACCAAGTGGGCAGCAGCATCACCATCGCGGTGCCCGATACCCTCATCGCCGCCTGGCCGGGGGATGCCCGCGAGGTGCGTTATTCGATCCGCGATCGGGTGCAGAACTACTCATTGTTCAGCCTCAGTGCCTACTGCAACGTGGCTGAACAGGCAACGCTGGCTGCTCCGATACTGGTCGGCCAAGTGGGGAGCCAGTTCAACCCCGATACCTTGGCTGGCGGCGCGGCGCTCATCACGGTGCCAGGCATCGATCTGCTGCCTGGCGACAGGATCGTCGTGCACGTTGTGGGTCAACCGCTGGACTGGCCCTATCTGCATTACGTCACCGAGGAGCAGCCGTTCAGCGGTCCGAGCCTGACATTCGAGGCGCCCAACCCGCTGGTTCGCAGCCTGAGCGGGAGCACCCTCAATCTTTACTACCAGGTGCAACGCAGCACAGAAACCTTGCGCTCTCACAGCACGATGGTGCAGATCGTGGGCACCCCGATAGCCTTGCCTGCGCCGTACATCCATGAGGCTGCCGGTGGCGAGCTGGTACCGCCAGTGGGTGCCGTAGCGGTCACGGTTGTCGTGCCGCTCAACATCGCCTTCGCGCCTGGCAGCAGTGTGGAACTACGATGGCTCGGCATCGACGGCGCCGGTGACGAGCACCTTCACAGCGTGATCCAGCCCGTGCTGAATCAGGCGGCGGAGTTGATCTTCAAAGCGCCCATCGCCTGGGTACTGGAGATCGCCGGCGGCACACTGCAAGTCTCGTACAATCTGCTGGCCGGGGGGCTGGCCTACGGCTCGGAGGTCCTTCGCCATACCGTAGCGGGCGACGCCAGCTTGCTCCCGGTACCGGACTTCGATCCTCCCCTGTCCCTTGACGACGAACTCGACCTCGAGAGTCTCACCGGTGCCTTGTATGTGCTGGTCGATGCCAGTAATCCCCACTTTGCGGGAGGCACCGCCACACTGGCGTGGGTGGGGTCTGCCGCCAGCGAAGAGCTGGTGATCGGGTCCATTCCAGCCAACTCGCCGCCCCTGCGTTTTCGTATCGATCGAGCAAGGCTGATCGAACCGAACCTGGATCAGAACGTGGCGGTGAGCTATAGGATCCTGCGCCGCGACGGCCACTGGGCGCGCTCAAAGGCCCTTGTACTGTCGGTGATCAACAGCGCCAGCCTGCGCTGGCCCAAGGCGCAGGTGCTGGACGCCAGTGGCCTGGCCGTCAGCGTGCTGGCCCCCGTACGGGAAATCAGCGACGGCCAATGGACAGAAAACACCGCCACTGTGGTGGTTACCGACGCACGTCTGCGGGCCGGCGATACGGTCGATGTGTTCTGGAAATTGCTCAGCGGACATTATCCGGCCATTCCCCGCGCGACCGCCGAAAACGGCCAGGCGCGTATAACCGTCCCATCGCAGGTGCTGGCCGAGAGTTTCGGCACAGCGGTGAAGATAACCTACCTGGCGACGGTCAGCGGTGTACCGGCGCACCTGGGCGAAGAGCTGGAACTGATCGTGGCAAGTGTGTCCAAGGACGCCTTCCCCTCACCCGCAGTTGTCGAGTCCGACAACGACGACTCACTGGACCTCAATACCTTCACCACTGCAGCGACCGTGCGCGTAGGCAAATACCCGTTCATGGCCGTTGGCCAAATCTTCTGGCTATGGATGTACAGCACCCGCGACGATGGCAGCGCCTGGAGCATGCGCCTGGGCTCCCCGCCTTTTATCGTGACCCAGGCGGATGTTGCCGTGGGCTATCTGCAGCGATCGGTTGACCGCGCTCTGCTACTGCGGCTCAACGATCAGGCGGACATTATTCTGGCGTTGAAGGCAGGGCTATCAGGCAGCTCCGATGAGCAGAAGGCCTTCGATTTCAACTCCTCGACACTGCGTTTCACCCAATTGCGACTAGGGCTGCAGACACCGTTGATAGAGCGACTGGAAGACGACAGCAAAGTGGAAATACACGGTGTCACGGGCACGCTGGGTATCACCGCGCGCTACAACCCGTTACCAGGACAATTGGTTCAGGTAGTTTGGCAGGGCTCTGAGGCGCAACCGCCCGTGCTGTTACCAGCGGTGGCACGACCCATGCCGGGCAGCCTGGAATTTGCGATGCCGAATGACCGCGCCGCGCAATACGACGGCGACACGGTGCAAGTCAGTTATCGAGTGGCGCGTACCGAAGGCGCGGTGTGGGAGAGTTCGGCGCAAGTGCCTGTGAGGGTAGTAGCATTACCAGACCCACAGACCGAAGATTTTTCCACAGAGACGCCCAGATCGATACGAGCAGGAACGACCGAAACATTGAGGTACTTTTCGGTATCCCCTTGGGGATTATCCTCGACCATAGAGCAGAACAGGCTGGAATCGCCGCTGCTCAAAGGGATGATATTGCGTACCGTCGCAAATGGCGGATGGACATTGACGATGCATCGCCCCGTAACGCAGATCACCTTCGATCTCGACGCGACGGGTCCAGGCGACTTTCAAGTCACCTATGTGTTGGCCAACGGTCAGAGCAGCCGACAGACCTATCGAACGCCCCAGCGCATAGTCTTCGCCGATGCGGCAGGCACTCATCGCATCACGGCCGTCACTTTCAGCGCGACCATGTATCACGCCCTGTCCATCGACAACATCAAGCTGGACTATTTTTAGCTTTTGTCCCCTTGCTGACCGACAGGTCCAAGGGTTCTAGGTGATTCATAGGCAATCAACCGTTCAACCGTGGCAACTGCTCATCCAGCACGCGATACAGCGCACTATTGGCCGGCCAGTTACGCAGGAACCGCGCCCGATCGCGCTCGAATGCCGGAGCGAAACTGCCCGCGCTGCCGTGCTGACATACCGCATCCAGATCGATCAACGCCCAGCGCCCATCCTGCCAGAACAGGTTGTAACCCTTCATGTCGCCATGGCTGATGCGCTGGCGCATCAGATCAGTGAATAACTGCTGCAGCCCCGCCAGCTCGGCCTCGGGGATCTCGCCGTTGTCGCGGTACGGCTCCAGATGGCGAATGGCATCGGCCCCGGCGCAGTATTCGGTCACCAGATAGGCACTGCGCCGCAGCCACAGGAATCGACGCTCCAGCACCGCCAGCGGCACCGGCGTGGTGATGCCCAGGAACGCCAGGCGATTACCCTCGACCCACGAATGCCAGGCCCGGCTCGGCCGCCAGAAACGCTTGAACCAGTGCCCCACGCCCTTGATGTTGTAACGCTTGATCACCAGCAAACGCCCGCCCGCCTCGACCTTGCCGACCGTGGCCGCGCCGCCGGTCTTGTACAGCAGGCCCTGATCGAGCAAGGCATCGGCCTGCTCCAGCACCGGCAGCATCGCCGCCACTTCACTGCGCCGAATCGCCTGCAAGGCAAAAGCCCCGCGGCGCACGCTGAACAGGCTGCATTCACGGCCGACCTTGGCGATGAAATCGCGCAGGCGCCACTGGCGGACCTTGTCGATCTGCTTGAGCAGTGCTTCGAGCGGCAGGCCGTGCTCACCGTTGGCCAGCAGGTAATGCACCAGCAATTCCTCGATAAAGGGCTCGAGCGTCTTGGGCAGCTGGGCGAACAGCACCCCGAGATTTTCCAGCACCTTGGGCCGCGACAACGGTTGCCCGGCTTGCTCGACCTGAATGCCGGCGCCGTCGATCAGATACAACTGGCCGTTGGCACGCAGCAGGTTGTCCAGGTGCAGGTCTTCCTGCCACAGGCCCTTGGCATGCATCTGCGCCACCGCCGTGAGGGCCTCCGCCAGCACCGCTTGCTGCTCGTCGGCGAGCATCGGCAGCGCTTCGACCTCGGCCCAGGCCTGCGCCAGGCTCTGCGCCTGGGGCAGAAATTCGAACAACAACCAGCCACCCTCGCCTTCCTGCAAGCCATCGGCCAGCAGCTTAGGGGTCGGCAAGCCTTGCGCGGCCAGCGCCTTGACCCCGGCGACTTCACGCTGGAAATGCCGCGCCGCGCGGCTGCCCACCAGCAACTTGGCCAGCACCGGGCGCCCGCGCCACACCGCCGCGCCGACATAGCGCTGCCCCGGCAGCACGCGCAGCAGGCTGAGCAATTGCAAGGTCCCGGCACCGGCGGCATCGGCCAGTTGAATATCCAGCGGCAGCGCTGGCGTACGGCCCAGCGACTTGAGTTCAGACAAACGCATCAGCATGCCTCCCGGCAAGGACTGTGGGCATCAGGCGCCCATGAAGCGGAGACATCGGCACGGTCAAAGGGCATCACCATAACGCTGCTTGCGGTCGAGCAGCTTGTTCGCCTTGCCATCCAGCCAGCCCAGCAACCCCGCCTCTTCGCGGAGAATCTGGCGCAGCGGCTGCTGGAAATACCCCTTGAGAAAACGCAGCTTGTCGCGGCGGGTCAGGCCAATGCCCAACGCCGAAAAATACAGCGCGGCCAAGTCCTTGTCACGCCAGCGACGGGTGATGCGCGAGCGGGTCTGGGCGCGGTGCAGGTCGATCACCGAAAGCTTGAAATGCTCCGGGGTGACCTCAGTATCGGTGTGCAGCAAGAAGTGGCAGATATAGCAGTCGCGATGGTTGACCCCGGCGCGGTGCATCATGCCGGTCATGCGCGCGACCTCGGCGATCAGCGCGCGCTTGAGGGCTGGCGCTGGCGGGTTTTTCTCCCAGTCGAGGCTGTAATCCTCGAGGCTGATGGTCGGCGCCAGCTCTTCGGTGACGATGAACGAATGCTGATCGGCTGGGTTGCTGCCGCGCTCGCCGTAGGCCACCGAGGTCATGGTCGGTACGCCGGCCTCTTGCAAGCGCTGGATCGCCAGCCACTCTTGCCCGGCGCCCAGCACCGGCAACTTGGCGGTGAGCAGGTTCTTGAAGATCTCGCCCCAGCCGATGCCGCGGTGGATCTTGACGAAATAGCCGCGCCCCGCCACTTCGGTGCGCAAGGTACGCCGCGCTTCGAGCTCGCGGTACACCACGCCCTGCAGGCCTTCGACTTCGACAAAGGGATCGCGCCCGGCCCACAGGCTCTGGAACGGCTCGGCCAGTTTGAGCTTCATGGGCGCTCCGCCAGAATCACATCGGCCGCGTGCTGCGGCATGCTGTAGAGGTCCGCCGTGTCGGCGAACGCCAGGCCGTTGCGCGACCAGGCCGCGCGGGCCTCATCATCGCTGAGCATGGTCTCGAGATAACGATTGAGCTGCGCCTGCTCGAACGGCTCGTCGAGCACCAGGCCGCTGTCGGCCTCGGCGATGTAGTGGGCATAGCCGCAGACCGCCGAGACCAGTACCGGCAAACCCGCCACCTGCGCTTCGAGCAGCACGGTGCCGGTGTTCTCGTTATAGGCCGGATGGATCAGCAGATCAGCGCCCAGCAGAAAACGCGGAATATCGCTGCGGCCCTTGAGGAACTGCACCCGATCGCCCAGCCCCAGCGCCACGCTTTGCAGCTGGAACACCTTGGGATCGTCCTGACCGATGACCAGCATACGCACGCGCTTGCGCAGCGCCGATGGCAATCCGGCCACGGCCTTGAGGCTGCGGTCGACGCCCTTGGTCTTGAACCCCGAGCCGATCTGCACGATCAGCAGTTCGTCGTCTTCGAGCATGAACTCGCCACGAAATTCGGCGCGTATCTCCGCGGCATTGGCCGGGGCACGACGGTCCAGGGCGATGCCCGGCGGCAGCAGATGGAAGCGCTGCAGCGGCGTGTGGTAATGCTTGATGAACAGCGGCTGCTGCACCTCGGAAATCATCAGCACGTCGGTTTTCGCATTCGGGGCGAACACCGCGCGCTCGTATTCGGCGAAGTGGCGATAACGGCCCCAGCGCCGATACAGGCCATTGCGCAGGGTCTGCGCCTTGTCCTCGAAGCAACCGTCGGCGGCGTAATAAACGTCGAGGCCGGGCATCTTGTTGAAGCCCACCAGGCGATCGACCGGGCGTTTGGCCAGGTCGGCCTGCATCCACGCCAGCAACTTCTCGTTGCGCCGGTGATTGAAGATCGCCTTGACCGGCGCCACCAGCACCTCGAAGCCTGGAGGTACGTCGCCCTCCCAGATCAGGGTATACACGCGAATCTGATGCCCACGTTGCTGGCATTCCAGGGCGATGCGCATGAAATCGCGCTGCAAGCCGCCGAATGGAAAGTATTTGTAGAGCACGAATGCCAGTTGCATCAACGTAGATCCTCAGCCAATAACAACGCGCTCAGTCGGCCTGCCACACGCTCGGGATTGACGCGAGTGAAGCACAAGGGCCACTCGCGCTTGATATTGAACTTCGCCAGATCGTCCGGCGTGGGTTGGTAGGTGCAGTTCTTTTGCAGGCACGGCGCGCAGGCGAAATCGCTCGCCAGGTGCACCTGGCCCTTGCCGTAGGCGCCGGTCAGCCCTGGATTGGTGGGCCCGAACAACGACAGCGTGGGCACGTCCAGCGCCGCCGCCAAGTGCCCCAGGCCGGTATCGACCGCCACACAGGCCTTGGCCGAGGCCAGCACCTTGGCCACCCCTGCCAGGTTCAATTTGGGCAGTACATGGACGTTATTCAAGCCCGTGGCGATGCGATAAGCGCGCGCCTGCTCGGCCTGATTGCCCCATGGCAGGCGCACATCGATGCCGGCCAGCCCAAGGCGCTCGGCCAGCTCGCGCCAGTAGGCCTCGGGCCAGAACTTGGTGTCCCAGGTGGTGCCGTGCAAAAACATCACGAACGGCCGCAGCGCCGGGCCGGTGAACAGTTGCGATTGATCGAGGCCGTAGTCGCCCAGGCTGGCGGGCAGATCGTAGCCCAACGCCAGGGCGAACAGTTGGCGCAAGCGCTCGACCGCATGCTGATTGCGGCTGACCGCCAGGCGACGATCGTAGAAGCGGCTGGCGATCGGCTCGCGCACCGATTTTTGATCGAGGCCGGCCACCGGTGCCTTGACGTAGCGTGTCAGCCAGGCGCTTTTCAGCAGGCCCTGGGCGTCGATCACCAAGTCGTAATGGCGCTCGCGCACGCGCTGTTTGAACAGCTTCCATTCGCCGGACTTGTGGGTCTGCCACAAGTTTTTGCGCCAGCGGCGGATGGCCACCGGGATGACCTTGTCTACCGCAGGATGCCAGCTCGGCAGTTCGGCGAAACCTTCTTCCACTACCCAGTCGAAACGAATCCCGGGGATGGCCCGCGCAGCGTCGGTGAGGGCCGGCAGGGTATGAATGACATCGCCCAGCGATGAGGTCTTGATCAGCAATACCCGCACTTCAGTCGACCTCGACCAGCGCATCGACCCGTTCCGGGCCTTGCAGGGTTTCCAGGGCTGAGACCACGCGCTGCGGCTCCAGCAGTCGCAGGCAATTGTAGTGACCGAATCGGCAGGTGCGATCGAAACACGGGCTGCAGTCCAGCCCCAGGCGCACCACTTCGACCTGATCGGCCAGCGGCGGCGTGAAACCCGGCGAGGTCGAGCCGTAGACGGCGACCAGCGGCCGATTGAGCGCGGCGGCTACGTGCATCAGGCCGGAATCGTTGGACACCACCGCCTCGGCGCAGGACATCAAGTCGATCGCCTCGGCCAGCGAGGTTTCGCCACTGAGGTTGACCGACTCTTCACGCAAGCCCGGGATCAAGCGCTCGCGGATCGCCTCGCCCACCGGGTGGTCCTTTTTCGAGCCGAACAGCCACACCTGCCAGCCTTCACGGATGCGGTTCTCGGCCACCTGGGCATAGTGTTCGGAGGGCCAGCGCTTGGCCTCGCCGAACTCGGCGCCCGGGCACAACACCAGCACCGGGCGATCCAGCTCCAGGCCGAACTTGGCCAGCGCGGCAGCGCGGCTGTCGGCGTCGATCTGCAAGCGCGGCTGTGGATAAGGCTGCGGCAACGGCGCGCCCGGCTCGTAGGCCAGGGCCATGAAGCGCTCGATCATCAACGGATAACGGGCCTTGTCCAGCGTGCGCACGTCATTGAGCAGGCCGTAGCGGAACTCGCCACGCCAGCCGGTGCGTTTGGGGATGCCGGCAAAAAACGGCACCAGCGCCGACTTCAGCGAATTGGGCAGCAGGATCGCTTGATCGTACTGGCCCTTGAGCGACTTGCCGATGCGCCTGCGGGTGGCCAGCTCGAGGGCGCCGTGGCCGAGCGGGAAGCTCAGAGCACGCCGGACCTCGGGCATGCGCTCGAGAATCGGCCGGCTCCAGTCGGGGGCCAGCACGTCGATGGCGCAGTCCGGGTGGCGTTGCTTGAGGCACTGGAACAGTGTCTGCGCCATCACCATGTCGCCAACCCAGCTGGGTCCAATGATCAGAATGTTCATGTTCTTTCCAGAAACGATCGGGCAGGCGTCGGGCCGGGCTCAACCAAGCCCCAGCTGCGCCCAGATACGCATCACCTCGCGGCGCTCGGTGCCGAACTGGTCTGCGGCAATGACCCCGGTCTGATTCTGCAAGGCCTGGCGGTGCGCGGCCGAGCGGTAGGCCTTGTAGGCTTCACGCAGCAGCGCGGCATCGGCCTGGGGCATCAGCCCGGCCTCTTCCAGCCCTTCCAGAATGCGGATGTTGTCGGTGTAGCGCAGCAGCTCAGGATGCGCCCTGGACCACGCCAAAGCGGCGTATTGCACCATAAATTCGATATCGACGATACCTCCGGCGTCTTGCTTGAGGTCGAATGAGGCGCTGGCGTCGAAGGCGTTGGCCCCCATTCCGGCCTGGGTGGCGCGGGTTCCCAGATTGTCGCGCATCTTCGCGCGCATCTCGCTGACCTCCTGGCGCAGGCTCGCTTCATCCCGCTTGCGCCCCAGCACGTGGGCGCGCACCTGCTCGAATGCGGCGCCGACATCCGCCGCGCCCACCAGCACCCGCGCGCGCACCAGCGCCTGATGCTCCCAGGTCCAGGCCTCGCCCTCCTGATAACGGGAGAAGGCGCCCAGCGAGCTGACCAGCAACCCGGCAGCGCCCGAAGGCCGCAGGCGCATGTCGACTTCATAGAGCTGGCCGGAGTTGGTCTGCGCGGTCAGCAGGTGAATGATGCGCTGGCCCAGGCGGGTGAAGAACTGCGCGCCGTCGATGGGCTTGGCACCGTCGGTTTCCGCCTGCGGATCGCCATCGTGGATGAACACCAGATCGAGGTCCGAACCATGGCCCAGCTCGATGCCGCCGACCTTGCCGTAACCGATGATGACGAAACCCGGCTCGCACAGGCTGCCGTCGTTGCGCATCGGCACACCATGGCGGGCCACGGTCTGGCGCCAGGCCAGGGCCAGCACCTGCTCGAGGATCGCCTCGGCGAGCCAGGTCAGGTAATCGCTGACCTTCATCAAGGGCAGGCTGCCGGTGATTTCCGAGGCGGCGACGCGCAGGCGGTGGGCCAGCTTGAAATGCCGCAGGGCTTCCATCTGCTGTTCGAGGTCATCCTCGGGGATGCGGGTCAGGCGCTCGCGCAATTCGGCCGCCAGCTCCAGCGCCTGGGGCGGATTGAACAGGCGGCTTTCATTAAGTAGCTCATCGAGCAGCAACGGGAAGCGCGTGATCTGCTCGGCGATCCACGGGCTGGCCGCGCACAGGGTCAGCAAGCGACGCAAGGCATCGGGGTTTTCGGTGAGCAACACCAGATAGGCCGAGCGCCGCGCCACTGCCTCTACCAGCGGCAGCACCCGCTCGAGGACCAGATCCGGGTGCGCGTGCTCGATGGCCTGGGCCAGCAAGCGCGGTATGAAGGCATCCAGACGCTCGCGGCCGAGGCGCTGCATGGCGCGCAGTTGCGGGCTGCCACGCAGGTCGGTGAGGCGCTTGAGGGACTGCGGCGCGTCGCGAAAGCCGGCGTCTTCCAACTGTCGGCAGGCGGCCTCTTCATCCTGGCTGTCTTCCCACAGCGGCAGCCATTCGCCGCCCACCACCACGCTGTCGTCCTCTTCTTCATCAGGGTCGGCGATCACCTGACGGAAATGCCAATCCACGCGGCTGCGCCAGAACATCAAGCGTTCATGGAAGCCCGCCCAATCGGCGAAGCCGAGCATGAAGGCGATGCGTGCGCGATCCTGATCGCCCTCGGGGAGCATTTGCGTCTGGCGGTCGGCGATGGCCTGGATGGCGTGCTCGGTGTAGCGCAGGAAAAGATAGCCTTCGCGTAACTCGTCCACCACCGCGGCAGGCAGATAGCCTTGCCCTTCGAGGGTCGACAGTACCCGCAGCAGCGGCCGCTGTTGCAGGCTCAGATCGCGGCCGCCATGGATCAACTGGAATGCCTGGGCAATGAACTCCACCTCGCGGATACCGCCGGAACCGAGCTTGATGTTCTCGGCCATGCCCTTGCGCCGCACCTCTTGCTGGATCAACTGCTTCATGGTGCGCAGCGCTTCGATTGCGGAAAAATCCAGGTAGCGGCGATACACGAACGGGCGCAGCATCTCCAGCAACTGCGCGCCGGCCACCTGATCGCCGGCCACCACGCGGGCCTTGATCATGGCGTAGCGTTCCCAGTCGCGGCCCTGGTCCTGGTAGTACTGTTCCAGGGCGTTGAAGCTCAGCACCAGCGCGCCGGACGAACCATAGGGGCGCAGGCGCATGTCGACGCGGAACACGAAACCGTCGACGGTGACCGGGTCGAGCGCCTTGATCAGGCGCTGACCAAGGCGAATGAAGAACTCCTGATTGTCGAGGGCGCGCTTGACCCCTTCGGTCTCGCCGCCTTCGGGGTAGGCGAAGATCAGGTCGATATCGGAAGACAGGTTGAGCTCCACCGCCCCCAGCTTGCCCATGCCGAGGATGACCATGTGCTGCACGTCGCCGCTGCGCCGGCCGATGGGCGTACCGAGCTGCAGGCAGTGGCGTGGATAGAGCCACTGGTAGGCTTGATCGATACAGGCGTCGGCCATGTCCGACAGGTCGCGGCAGGTCTGCACCAGATCGGCCTGGCGGGTCAGGTCGCGCCAGACGATGCGCACCTGATGGCGGCTGCGCTGGCGGCGCAGGGTCCTGCCGAGGCCGTCTTCGCTGTCGGCCTGACGAACGGCAGCGCTGACCTGGGCGCACAGCTCGCCGGGGGCGAAGCTGCGGTCCAGGTCGCCGCTGTCCACCAGCTCGAGCAGCAGGCTCGGCTCACGCACCGCCTGCTCGAGGACGAAGTCGCTGGCCGCGCACACGCGATCGAATTCGGCCCACCGCTCGGCGCTCCATTGATCAATGTCTGCAGCAGGTTCGTGGGCGGCGACAGCGTCTTTGAACGACTGCCGATTGCGGCTGATCAAAGGGACAAGAGTGGCGGGGATTTCAACCAGCGAAGGCAAGCTCATGGTCTATCCTAGATCGTCGTATCGGTGGCAGAAAGAGAGGGAAGCTGGGCGAAGGGCGATGGCCGGACTGTCGAACAAAAGTTGCAAATAGCTGAATGTTGAGATTTTTTGGCAGATTTCATCCAGTACAGCCCCTCGATTGCTTATATTTTGGTCGCCGTATCGATTATTCTCACAACCCGAAAGGGGGCGACAAGCCGTCGCAGTGTAGTAGCGCTACCCCACCTTCATCTCGAAAGCATGAAATGAAGATCAATTTGTAGTAAAACTACACGCCGCCGGGCTTACCCTCCGGTCATCCAAGAATTCAATATCGTCTGCCCACAAGGCCGTCGCAAACTCAGGCTTCGATTCTGGAAGCCTTTCCGCCCTGGAGCAAGCCATGCAAGACCTCGATCCCGTCGAAACCCAGGAATGGCTGGACGCCCTGGAGTCGGTTCTCGACAAAGAAGGCGAAGACCGCGCTCACTACCTGATGACCCGCATGGGCGAACTGGCAACCCGCAGCGGTTCCCAGCTCCCTTACGCAATCACCACGCCGTATCGCAACACGATCCCCGTCACCCACGAAGCACGCATGCCTGGCGACCTGTTCATGGAACGCCGCATTCGCTCGTTGGTACGCTGGAACGCGCTGGCCATGGTGATGCGTACCAACCTGAAAGACTCGGATCTGGGCGGCCACATCTCCAGCTTTGCCTCCAGTGCGACGCTGTACGACATCGGCTTCAACTACTTCTTCCAGGCGCCGACCGACGAGCATGGTGGCGACCTCATCTACTTCCAGGGTCACGCGTCGCCGGGCGTCTACGCTCGCGCCTTCATGGAAGGCCGCATCACCGAAGACCAGATGAACAACTTCCGTCAGGAAGTGGATGGCGGCGGTCTGTCGTCGTACCCGCACCCTTGGCTGATGCCTGATTTCTGGCAGTTCCCGACCGTGTCGATGGGCCTGGGCCCGATCCAGGCGATCTACCAGGCCCGCTTCATGAAGTACCTCGAAGCGCGCGGCTACATCCCGGCCGGCAAGCAGAAGATCTGGTGCTTCATGGGCGACGGCGAGTGCGACGAGCCGGAATCCCTGGGCGCGATCTCGCTGGCTGGCCGCGAGAAGCTCGACAACCTGATCTTCGTCATCAACTGCAACCTGCAGCGCCTCGACGGCCCGGTTCGCGGCAACGCCAAGATCATCCAGGAACTCGAAGGCGTGTTCCGTGGCGGTGGCTGGAACGTCAACAAGGTCGTATGGGGCCGCTTCTGGGACCCACTGCTGGCCAAGGACGTCGACGGTATCCTGCAACGTCGCATGGACGAAGTCATCGACGGCGAGTACCAGAACTACAAGGCCAAGGACGGCGCGTTCGTCCGTGAGCACTTCTTCAATTCGCCAGAACTCAAGGCCATGGTCGCCGACCTGACCGACGACGAGATCTGGAAGCTCAACCGTGGTGGCCATGACCCGTACAAGGTCTATGCCGCGTACCACCAGGCGGTCAACCACAAAGACCAGCCGACCGTGATCCTGGCCAAGACCATCAAAGGCTATGGTACCGGTGCCGGTGAAGCGAAAAACACCGCGCACAACACCAAGAAGGTCGACGTCGACAGCCTGCGCAAATTCCGCGACCGCTTCGACATCCCGGTCAAGGATTCCGAACTCGAAAACCTGCCGTTCTTCAAGCCCGAAGAAGGCAGCGCCGAGGCGCGCTACCTGGCCGAACGTCGCCAGGCACTGGGCGGTTTCGTACCGCAGCGCCGCGCCAAGAGCTTCAACATCCCGACACCGCCACTGGATACCCTCAAGGCCATCCTGGACGGCTCGGGCGACCGTGAAATCTCCACCACCATGGCCTTCGTGCGAATCCTCTCGCAGCTGGTCAAGGACAAGGAAATCGGCCACCGCATCGTCCCGATCATCCCGGACGAAGCCCGTACCTTCGGTATGGAAGGCATGTTCCGCCAGTTGGGCATCTACTCGTCCGTGGGCCAGCTCTACGAGCCAGTCGACAAGGACCAGGTGATGTTCTACCGCGAGGACAAGAAGGGCCAGATCCTCGAGGAAGGCATCAACGAAGCCGGCGCCATGTCGTCGTTCATCGCCGCCGGTACCTCCTACAGCAACCACAACCAGCCGATGCTGCCGTTCTACATCTTCTATTCGATGTTCGGCTTCCAGCGCATCGGCGACCTGGCCTGGGCCGCTGGCGACAGCCGCACCCGTGGCTTCCTGATCGGCGGCACTGCCGGACGCACCACCCTCAACGGTGAAGGCCTGCAGCACGAAGACGGTCACAGCCACATCCTGGCGGGCACCATTCCGAACTGCCGCACCTATGATCCGACCTACGGCTACGAGCTGGCGGTGATCATCCAGGACGGCATGAAGAAGATGACCGAAGAGCAACAGGACATCTTCTATTACATCACCGTAATGAACGAAGCCTACCAGCAGCCCGCCATGCCGGCCGGTGTCGAGGAAGGTATCGTCAAGGGCATGTACTTGCTCGAAGAAGACACCCGCGACGCCGCACACCACGTGCAGCTGCTGGGTTCGGGCACCATCCTGCGCGAAGTGCGTGAAGCGGCGAAGATCCTGCGCGAGCAGTTCAACGTCGGCGCCGACGTGTGGAGCGTCACCAGCTTCAACGAGCTGCGTCGCGATGGCCTGGCCGTCGAGCGCAGCAACCGCCTGCACCCTGGCCAGAAGCCAGCGCAGACCTACGTCGAGCAGTGCCTCACTGGCCGCAAAGGCCCGGTCGTGGCGTCTACCGACTACATGAAAATGTTCGCCGAGCAAATCCGTCAGTGGGTTCCTTCCAAGGAATTCAAGGTTCTGGGCACCGACGGCTTCGGCCGTAGCGACAGCCGCAAGAAGCTGCGTCACTTCTTCGAAGTCGACCGCCACTTCGTCGTGCTGGCCGCGCTGGAAGCCTTGGCTGATCGGGGTGAGATCGAACCGAAGGTGGTGGCCGAGGCCATCGTCAAATTCGGCATCGACCCTGAAAAACGCAACCCACTGGACTGCTGAGGAGAAACACCGTGAGTGAAGTCATTCGCGTACCCGACATCGGCAGCGGTGAAGGTGAAGTCATCGAACTGCTGGTCAAGGTCGGTGATCGCATCGAAGCCGACCAGAGCCTGCTGACCCTGGAGTCGGACAAGGCCAGCATGGAGATTCCGGCCCCCAAGGCCGGCGTCGTCAAGAGCCTCAAGGTCAAGCTGGGCGATCGCCTGAAAGAAGGCGACGAAGTCCTGGAGCTGGAAGTCGAAGACGCTGCCGAAGCCCCTGCGGCGGCCGCTCCGGCACCTGCAGCCAAGGCCGAAGCGCCAGCCGCGGCCCCCGCTCCTGCCGCCAGCGCTCCGGCGCCGGCTGCCGCGGCGTCGAGCCAGGACATCCACGTGCCGGACATCGGTTCGTCGGGCAAGGCGCAGATCATCGAGATTTCGGTCAAGGTCGGTGACACCGTCGAAGCCGATCAATCCTTGATCACCCTGGAATCGGACAAGGCCAGCATGGAGATTCCTTCTCCTGCTGCCGGCGTGGTCGAGAGCATCAGCGTCAAGCTCGGCGACGAAGTCGGCACCGGCGACCTGATCCTGGTCCTGAAAGTGGCGGGTGCCGCACCTGCCGCACCTGCCGCTGCGGCCCCGGCCAAGGCTGAAGCGCCTGCTGCCGCCGCGCCGGCACCTGCCGCTGCACCGGCCGCAGCCCCTGCCGCGCCTAGCGTTCAGGACATCCACGTGCCGGACATCGGCTCGTCGGGCAAGGCCAAGATCATCGAGTTGTCGATCAAGGTCGGCGACAGCGTCGAAGTCGATCAATCGCTGATCACCCTCGAATCCGACAAGGCCAGCATGGAGATTCCATCGCCGGCTGCCGGCGTGGTCGAGAGCATCAGCGTCAAGCTGGATGACGAAGTCGGTACCGGCGACCTGATCCTCAAGTTGAAAGTCGCTGGCGCCGCACCGACAGCCGCTCCGGCACCAGCTGCTGCTCCTGCTGCTGCTCCTGCTGCGGCCGCCCCTGCCGCTGCCCCTGAAGCTGCCAAACCTGCTGCCGCGCCGGCCGCAGCCCCGGCAGCCGCTTCCGGCGCCAAGGTTCACGCCGGCCCGGCTGTGCGTCAGCTGGCGCGCGAGTTCGGCGTCGAGCTGAGCGCCGTCGGTGCCTCCGGCCCACACGGTCGCATCCTCAAGGAAGACGTGCAGGCGTACGTCAAGACCATGATGCAGAAGGCCAAGGAAGCACCGGCCGCCGCGGCCGCAGGCGCCACCGGTGGTGCCGGCATCCCGCCGATTCCGACCGTCGACTTCAGCCGCTTCGGTGAAATCGAAGAAGTGCCGATGACCCGCCTGATGCAGGTCGGCGCCGCCAACCTGCACCGCAGCTGGCTCAACGTGCCGCACGTGACGCAGTTCGACCAGGCCGACATCACCGAGCTCGAAGCCTTCCGTGTCGCACAGAAAGCCGTGGCGGAAAAGGCCGGCGTCAAGCTGACCGTGCTGCCGCTGCTGCTCAAGGCCTGCGCCCACCTGCTCAAGGAGCTGCCGGACTTCAACAGTTCGCTGGCGCCGAGCGGCAAAGCGATCATCCGCAAGAAATACGTCAACGTCGGTTTCGCCGTCGACACCCCGGATGGCCTGTTGGTGCCGGTGATCAAGAACGTCGATCAGAAGAGCCTGCTGCAACTGGCTGGCGAAGCGGCGGCCCTGGCGGAAAAGGCGCGGACCAAGAAGCTGTCTTCGGACGACATGCAAGGCGCCTGCTTTACCATCTCCAGCCTCGGGCACATTGGCGGCACCGGCTTCACGCCGATCGTCAATGCCCCGGAAGTGGCGATCCTCGGCGTGTCCAAGGCTACCATCCAGCCTGTGTGGGACGGCAAAGCCTTCCAGCCCAAGCTGATGCTGCCGCTGTCGCTGTCCTACGATCACCGCGTGATCAACGGCGCCGCCGCCGCGCGCTTCACCAAGCGCCTGAGCGACCTGCTGGGTGACATCCGCACTATCCTGCTGTAACCCGCTGCACATCGCCCCTGCTAGTCGGGGGCGATCGATTTTCGAGCTGCCACGCTCGGAGCCTCAACCCCGTCCTTTGTGGCGGGGCTTTTTTTTGGTTTTTTTTGGGCTGGATTTGAGAGTGGGGTGTGGTCCGCAGATTTGCGTGCCCCCCAGAAAAGCTTTTTCGAAGCAGCAACGCAAATCTCACTGTTCTGCTTTCGAGTCGGCCTTGGGGTCGCCGCCCCCTTTCAGCAGGCCGCGTGGAGGTGCGCTTGCGCAGGGATAGCCGGCATGGATGCCG